>NZ_JBIVCA010000015.1:0-143516 GCF_044746345.1 Lysinibacillus sp. NPDC086135
TATTTTAGTTTGCGTTCAATATAGTCGATTAATTGTTTGCGGGCTTTCTTTGGAAATTTCCGTTCCGTTCTTAAAGCCTTTCGCTCTGCTACATCCGATGAGTCCTCAATTTTTTGATCATATTCAGAAATCACTTCATCTACTTTTTCGACCATTTGAGCGAGGTCTTCCAATGCCAGTTCCTTTTCATTTTCCCGTTCAATTTCTGGTATGATTTCTTTTTCAAGCAGCTCATCGTATAGCTGGTTTGACTTTTGAATTAGTCCGTTATGATATTTCTCAATCGACTTTTTCCACACGAATGTAAATTTGTTCGCATTTGCTTCAATCTTAGTTCCGTCGATAAAAATGGCTTCATTCTCAATCAGTTTTTCTTGCACAAGCTGACAACGAAATTGGACAAAGCATTGGCGTAATAATTCCTTTACTTCCGGATGAACACGAAAACGATTAATTGTTCGATAGCTCGGTTCATAACCTTGAGCTAACCACATCATTCGAACACTGTCTTTTACGAGATCTTCAATTTTTCTTCCAGAGAAAACAGATTGGGTGTAAGCACACAGGATAATTTTTAACATCATTCGTGGATGATAAGCAGGACAACCCGTGCTTCTAAGAAATAAATCCAACGCTTCATTTGGAATACTTTCCACTAAATCATTGATAGCGTAGGCGATATCATTTTCTTGAAGTTTTATTTCTAAATCTAGCGGTAAAACAACTTGATTCATGTTATAATCTTTAAACATAAGGACCCTTCTTTCAGTATAATTTTGTTATGGTGACTTAATTTTATCAGAAGTGGTCCTTATTTTTTATGACAAAAATTCAAAGCCGGTGAAATTTTAGTTTAGGGAGGGGTTTTGTCCCAGCCTCACTTTTTTTAGTTATTTGATAGCATAAAAAATTCCTTCTCTAAACCAATGCCTTCCCAAAAGTTTAGTGCTAAGTCATTTTCTAAATCTACATAAACATTTACTACAGTAGTATTATGTTCGTCATTAAACCAATTCACTAAATCATCTACTAGACGTTTAGCAACCTTCTGTCTTCTATATACTGGCACTACATAAACCTCGTCTATTTGACCATAGTTCATATCGAAAATAAAATCCTTTTTGATCGAAGCCATCCCAAAACCAATCATTGCATTATTTTCATCAGTTGCTATATAAATGGCCCCATATTTTGATTGAATATATTGTTCTAGTTGTTCTTGAATACCCTTCCTTTCACTCTCCCCTAATTCGCAATCTGCAGTTTCTATGGCATTTTCATTCCATAGCTCCAATATTTCATTTAATAATTTTTGGTTTACAATATCCTCCGTTAGTAGTTGAATATGTATGCTCATTTCTTCATCTCCTATAACATATGATGACTTAATCATCCCACAACACATGGAATAATTCTATAAAAATAGGTAAATCTGGATCATCACCAAAACGTGTGGTTGATTTCCGTTCCGACTGGGCGCTTTGTAGCTGACGCTACGCTTTCGCACAGAAAACATCCGCTGCGCTGCAGGGTCTCGGGCCAACACGATGTTGGTCACGAAGGCGTTATCACAGGATGTGATGCTTTTAGCCTTCGTTCCTCTATCGCTGATCCCCGAGGAGTCGCCCAGTCTCCACTCCAATAACTATTTACATAGTAGACGTTTTAACAAAAGTCATCCACAACTTTTGGTGATGAACCGTAAATCTACATAAAAAAATCTGCTCATCATAAGTAAGCAGATTCTTTAAGAAAACAGATTTAGTATATATATCCTTTTGAAGTTAATATGTCTGTGAGCTGGACTACGCATTCTTCGATAGAATGAAGTTCTGTGTCTAAAATAATTTCTGGATTTTCCGGTTCTTCATAGGGTGCACTAATCCCAGTAAAGTTTGGAATTTCCGCATTACGTGCTTTTTTATAAAGACCTTTTGGATCACGTTTTTCACACGTTTCTACCGAACAATTCACATATACCTCTATAAATTCCCCTGTTTCCACAAGCTCACGGACAACTTGACGATCTTCTCGGTAAGGTGAAATAAAAGCAGTTAGAACAATTTGTCCATTTTCCACAAAAAGCTTAGATACCTCTCCAATACGTCTGATATTTTCCTTTCGACCAGCTTCATCAAATCCTAAATCCTTATTTAAGCCATGGCGAACATTATCACCATCTAAGACAAATGCTTGATGGCCACGTTCAAAGAGTCTGCGTGCAAATGCGTTTGCCACAGAAGATTTCCCAGATGCTGATAAGCCGGTGAACCATAAAATAAAACTTTGATGCTTGTTTTGTGTACGACGCTCCTCTTTCGTAATGGAAGCTTCATGCCAAACGATATTTGAACTCACTTTAAAACCTCCTTACGCATTCCCTTAATTAGTACATCCACAACCTCTTTTCGGCTAAATGTACTTGGAGGCAATTCGCCATTACGTAACATTTCACGAACCTTAGTACCCGATAAAATAACATGCACCGAGCTATCATGTGGACAAGTTTTCGTCGTTGCCATGCCCTCACATTTGTTGCAATAGAAACTATGCTCAAATTTTAATGGAATAATTCCTAATTCATCTTCCGTAAATTGTTCAAAGATTTTTTGTGCATCGTATGTGCCATAGTAATCACCAACACCTGCATGGTCACGCCCAACGATAAAATGCGTACAGCCATAATTTTTTCGTACAAGTGCGTGGAAAATAGCTTCCTTTGGACCTGCATAACGCATTGCAGCTGGAAACACGCCTAATTGCACGCGATTTTCAGGATAATAATTTTGTAGTAAAACTTCGTAACTTTCCATGCGAATTGCAGCTAATACATCGTCTGATTTTGTTTCTCCAACTAGTGGATTTAAAAATAAACCATCAATTGTTTCAAGTGCCGCCTTTTGAATGTATTCATGTGCTCGATGCACAGGATTCCGTGTTTGGAAACCAACAATTGTTTTCCAACCCTTTTCAGCAAAAAGCTTTCGTGTTTCAAGCGGATCGAATGAATAGGCAGGAAACTTTTGCTCTAGACGTTTTACTAATGTAATTTTCCCGCCCACATAAATACTTGGACGTTCATACAACTTTTTAACACCTGGATGCTCTGAATCCTTCGTGCCGTATATTAACATTGCCTCTTTCTGTTTATTTGGCTCATAAATATCAGCAACTTCAATAACACCATAAACAGCATCACCGTATACTAATATTGCCTCCTCGCCCGGTTGCAATGTTGCCGCAACTTCCTTGACTACTGGTAATGTAATTGGAATACTCCATACCACCCCTGACGCTAAACGTGTATGTTCAACAACAGATTCATAATCCTCCTGTGTTAAAAAGCCTTCAATTGGGCTGTAACCACCGATAGCAATTAACTCTAAATCGCTAAGTGCAATGGCATCCAAATCAATAATTTTATTTATCTGCGTTACATCCTTCTTTGGATTAAAAGCTTGCACTAATCGTCCACCATGCGGTTGTAAACTCATCAAAATCTCCTCCTAGTTTTATTGAATTACTCAGTTTTATATTTAATCAAGCGTGTTGATCGACCATTTTTATCTACTATAATTAATTAGAAGGCTCTGATTTCCGCTGTGGGTGAGCGTCGAGTAGCCCTATGCTACAATCAGTTAAAATGGACATACATTAGTAAAATATCAACAAAAAAATCATTTTATTAGCCAATAATAACCCTATATTTTCCTAATCAACACGCCTGATATTTAAGTTTATTTACATTGATTTTTCATCTTAGGCAAATTGAGGCTTCTTCGATTAATTTCTTCCTTACAGAAATGATCGGGAATCCTTCTGAATTGACCGGCTTTCCCCTCAACCAGGTATTTAAATTCCTTCACCCTCATCGTATATTGAGCGCTCTTCTTCACGCATTGTTCGCATTAAGCTAATGACACCAAGTGTTCCAATAATAATGCTGCCAATTATGACGATGGCATAGAAATCTTTCTCTAAAAATAGCTGTACTAAAAAATAGGAGATGGTTAAAGAAAGGATTGGCGAGACAATCCAAATACGGATTATTTTTTTCACAATATGCTTATGGAAAATTTGTGTCCCGTTTTTAGCCATCCCCATCCCGATAATCGAAGAGGATGTTACTTGTGTTAACGGCACGGGCAGCCCAAAGATAGAACTTATACCGACTAGTAGTGCACCTGTGCTCGATATTAATATCCCTTCTGCCTTCTCAAAGCGCATAATTTTTTTACCGTTTGTTTCAAGCACTCGTTTTCCTAGTAGCACCGCCCCAAGCGCCACAAATGCCCCACCAAGTAATATTCCAGTTGTTACACTCATCATTCCTGCACCAACAAGAGGCCCAACTGCATTTGCTACGTTATTCATCCCTGCTGAAAAGGCTTCGAAAAATCCAGCGAACACAAGGAGGATTGTTAATATTGAATGATCTTTTAACAAGCCCTTAACACGTAATTTATACAGCCACTTCCCAAAGACAAATGCAATGACAAACGCTACAATTGGCACTATTACCCAAAACGATATGATGACAAGCAATGATTTAATATATAACACTTTGTAGGCAATCCCTACACCTACAACTGCTCCTACTGTCACTTCACTTGTTGATAATGGGATGCCTAAAAGATTGGCGAGAAATAGTGAGCTTGTCGCAGAAATCAAAATAATAATGACAATCTTTACTGTAATGTACTCCTGTGGCATTATGCCGGAGCTGATTGTTTTTATTACCTCTCCACCTCCAAGAACTGCCCCAGAAAAAACACCTACTGAGCAAATGAGCAATGCTTGCCAAGCTTTTTTGATGGCACCTGCTCCGTAAGCGACTCCCATTGAGGCTGCCGCTCCACTAGCACCTATATTCATCGCAAAAAATAAACTAATCGCTATTGCTACATATTCAAGCATGGCAAAACCCCTTTACTCATGTAATCCACATTCAGTTTTACCAGACCCCTGCCATCTACCTGAACGCAAATCATCCATTGTAAATGCCGGTTTTGTACAGTGCTCGCAGCCGACGCTTGGATAGCCTCTGTCATGCAATGGATTGTATGGCAAACTATGCTTTGAGACATAGCGCCAGACATCCTTCCATGTCCAATGAATGAGTGGACAAATTTTAATAGACTGGAATTTATCGTCACGATTGATAAAGTTCGTATTTTGTCGGGTTGGTGATTGTTCACGACGCAAACCTGAAATCCAAGCTTTTGCGCCCGCTAACGCTTCATGTAACGGTACAATCTTGCGAATCTCACAGCATTTATTTGGATTGGACTTCCATAATTCATCACCATATTCAGTTGCTTGTTGTTCGAGTGTAAGTGCTGGTTTTTGCATAGTAATGTTAAGCTCTGGATATTTTTCTTTTACTTTATCAATCGTTTCATATGTTTCCTTAAAATGAACATCTGTATCTAAAAAGATAATAGTAGCATTAGGCTTCACCTTTGAAATAAGGTCAAGCAAGACAATTCCCTCAATCCCAAAGCTACATGCATAGACGATATCCTCTCCATATTCAGCATAACTCCACTGTAAAACCTCTAGTGCGGCCTTATACGTTTCGTCTACCTGAAAATTCAATGTTGGCTCATGCCAAGTTGCATATGTTAGCATATAATCCTCCTCATAACTAAAAAGAGACGTTCTAACGAAAGACATATATAGACATGTCTTTGTTAAAACGCCTCTAGTTTGACTAGCCAGCTTATTATGAAATGATTGTCACTAGTATTTGCTACCTCGTTCTACAATCATTTTTCTTATTACCAAATATATACTAAATTACACCTAGTAGTCAACTAGGTTTTTTGCAAAATTTCATTTCAATGAGCCCAAATTTTTCTACTTTATTCTTGCATATAATGATGGTTAAGAGCACCATTTTTAAATTCCTTGTTGACTAATAGGAAATATATGTTTAATGTATAACTAAGCTTTAAACCAAACCAATATAAAAATGCTGATCAGAGTATCTGAAGGCCATCTACTTATGACGATTATACATCGTACCAGTAGATGGCCTTTTGTAATCTCTAGACAAAAAAGGAGCGATTTTTTATGAAAAAAAGGAAACATTTTCTCCAATCGTTAGCACTTTCATCTGTATTAGCTCTAATATTAACCGGTTGCGGCAGTAGCTCTTCAGAAAAGAATACAAATGCTCAGGAATCCAAAAAAACTATAGAACTATTAAATGTATCCTATGATCCAACACGTGAGCTTTATGAGGAATTCAACAAAGATTTTATAAAAAAATGGAAGGATGAAACCGGTCAAGATGTAACGATAAAACAATCGCATGGAGGCTCTGGTAAACAGGGGCGAGCTGTAATTGATGGTCTAGAGGCAGATGTTGTTACGCTAGCACTAGCTTACGATATTGATGAGATTGCACAAGCTCGAGGCCTATTAAATAAAGATTGGCAAACAGAATTTGACAATAACTCAACACCTTATACATCGACTATTGCCTTTTTAGTACGCAAAGGCAATCCAAAGGGTATTAAAGACTGGAATGATTTAATTAAAGATGATGTATCTGTCATCACACCAAATCCTAAAACATCTGGTGGTGCACGTTGGAATTATTTAGCTGCTTGGGCCTATGCAGGGAAATTATATAAAAATGATGAGGCTAAAATAAAAGAATTTATGAAAGCTCTATATAGCAATGTAGAAGTACTGGATTCTGGTGCACGCGGTGCTACAACAACATTTGTTGAACGTAAAATTGGTGACGTCTTAATAGCATGGGAAAATGAAGCACATTTATCGCTCAATGAATTGGGTGACGAGTTTGATATCATTACACCTTCTTTAAGTATTTTAGCTGAGCCACCTGTGGCAATCGTTGACAAAATCGTTGATAAAAAAGGCACACGCGAAGTAGCAGAGGCTTATTTAAAGTATTTATATAGTGAACGGGGTCAAGAAATTGCTGCAAAAAATTACTATCGACCACGAAATGAAAAAATTCTAACAAAATATCAAGAGCAATTTCCAAAACTTGAACTCGTTTCAATTGATGATTTTGGTGGTTGGGCAGAAGCACAAGCGAAGCATTTTAAAGATGGTGGTACATTCGATGAAATTTATGTACCTCAATAAGGAGGCATGTCATGAATATTTTAACTGTAAATAAAACGACACGCCGCATTATTCCAGGTTTCCACCTTTCACTTGGCTACACTATGTTATATGTTAGCTTGCTAGTCTTATTGCCACTATCTATGATTTTTATTCATACAATGTCCTTAAGCTGGGCAGAGTTTGTTGATATTGTGACCGCTCCTCGTGCTGCCGCTTCCTATAAGGTAAGCTTTAGTACAGCGTTCACTGCTGGTTTACTAAATGTTATTTTTGGCACAATCATTGCTTGGGTGCTTGTGCGCTATCACTTTCCATTTAAACGAATCATCGATGGACTTGTCGATTTACCCTTTGCTTTGCCAACTGCTGTGGCAGGAATTACCTTAACATCACTCTATGCGCCAAATGGTTGGATTGGTCAATTTTTTAATTTTGAAATTGCCTATACGCCACTCGGCATTATCATTGCCCTTACATTTATTGGGCTACCATTTGTCGTCCGTACTGTGCAGCCTGTTTTACAAAATATTAGTACTGAGGTTGAGGAAGCCTCTGCAAGTCTTGGAGCAACTCGTTTACAAACCTTTCGTAAAGTTATTTTTCCAGAGCTTGCTCCTGCCATTTTAACAGGTTTTTCATTAGCATTTGCACGTGCATTAGGAGAGTACGGTTCTGTTGTTTTTATCGCCGGTAATATGCCGATGAAGACTGAAATTACACCATTAATTATTATGACTAAGCTCGAGCAATATGACTATGCTGGTGCAACCGCTATTGCAGTAGTAATGCTTGTCACTTCCTTCATTCTATTATTTAGCATTAATTTTATACAATGGCTGGTAAATCGTCGCTTTGTACATTAGGAGGTATTTATGGAACAGTCTACATTTATACAGCAAGTCGCTCCTGAAAAAAATAATGCAGTGACAAAGTCTGCTGCCTTACAAGAGCCTCGCTTTGTCCGATATACGCTAACTTTTATTGCGCTAGCTTTTTTAGCATTTTTCATTGCACTTCCACTAGTATCAATTTTTTCCACCGCCTTTCAAAAAGGGGTGGACGTATATGTAGCAGCTATCACACATCCAGATGCATTGGCAGCTATAAAATTAACCTTAACTGTCGTCGCGATTGCAGTACCATTAAACGCAATCTTTGGCGTTATGGCTGCTTGGGCTTTAACAAAGTTCAACTTTAAAGGAAAAAATCTATTACTTACAATCGTCGATCTCCCTTTTGCAGTATCTCCTGTTATTGCAGGTTTAGTATTTATTTTGTTATTTGGCTCACAGGGACTATTTGGGGATTGGTTATTTGAACATGACATTAAAATTGTTTTTGCGCTACCCGGTATTATCCTTGCTACTGTCTTTGTTACGTTGCCTTTTGTTGCACGGGAGCTTATTCCTCTTATGCAAACACAAGGCACTTCTGAGGAGGAGGCGTCCATTTCACTTGGTGCCAATGGTTTTAAAACATTTTGGCATGTAACATTGCCAAATATCAAATGGGGCTTATTGTACGGTCTTATACTATGTAATGCTCGGGCAATCGGTGAATTTGGTGCCGTTTCTGTAGTATCAGGGCATATTCGAGGAATGACAAATACAATGCCCCTTCATATTGAAATTTTATATAATGAGTACCAATTTGCAGCAGCCTTCGCCGTTGCTTCACTGATGAGTGTGATCGCCATTATTACACTTATCGTTAAAGATATTATTGCTTGGAAATCATAATCCGTTTTAAGGAGGTATTGTCAGCATGAGCATTCAAATTAAAAATGTATCTAAAAAATTCGGTTCCTTTCAAGCTTTAGAAAATGTTTCACTTCATATTCAATCAGGGGAACTGGTTGCCCTTCTCGGCCCATCTGGTTCTGGCAAAACTTCCTTACTACGCGTTATTGCTGGGCTTGAAACGTCAGATGTTGGCGAGATTTTATTTGATGGTCAATCGATGATAAATCGCCATCCAAAGGAGCGAAATGTAGGCTTTGTATTCCAGCATTATGCCCTTTTTCGCCATATGACAGTTTTTGATAATGTCGCTTACGGTCTTAAAGTACGCCCCCGTAAAACAAGACCGTCTAAATTAGAAATAAAGAACAAAGTGACGGAGCTTCTACGACTCGTCAAACTAGATAATTTTTCTGATCGTTACCCAACTCAGCTTTCAGGTGGGCAACGTCAGCGTGTTGCACTTGCTAGAGCTCTCGCAGTGGAGCCCAAGGTGCTTCTATTAGATGAACCTTTTGGAGCACTGGATGCTAAGGTACGCAAGGAATTGCGTCGTTGGCTACGAAAGCTTCACGATGATTTTCATATTACTAGCATTTTTGTCACACACGATCAGGAAGAGGCACTTGATGTTGCAGACCAAATTGTCGTAATGAACAACGGCAAGATAGAGCAAATTGGTAGTCCAGACGACGTATACACAAATCCAAAGAGTCCTTTTGTTTATGATTTTTTAGGTAATGTGAATCTCTTTAAAGGACGGTTACAAAATGGTATGCTCCTGCATGGTGAATTTGCGATTGATGTACCTGGCGTACTAGAACATACAGTGGATCATGCAGTAGGCTATGTACGTCCCCATGATATTCATATTGAGAAAACTAACAAATCTGGCACCGTCCCCGTCAAAGTTAGCCATATTCATTTGCTCGGACCTATCGTGCAGATTGAGCTGCGTCGTGAAGATATAGATGAATTTTTAGAGGCAGAACTGACTAAGGAACAATTTACTAACCTTCAGCTTAAGGTTGGTGACCATGTATTTGTCAAACCAAAGCAATTAAAAGTCTTTATCCCAGAGGACTTTTCCATTTAAAAAAGCCGTGTAGCAAATTTCTTTGCTACATGGCTATTATTTTATTTATGATGAAAATCTCGTCCGTCGTAAACAGCTGTTACATAACCCGCACGAATAACAAAATCACCGAAATGCTCGCCCTCTAGACGTTCCTTCGCATAGTGTAGAAGGATTGGACGAAGCTCCGTCAATATTTCCTCCTCACCTATATTTTCACGGTATATTTTATTGAGACGATCACCTGTAAAGCTTGCTCCTAAATACATATTATATTTCCCTGGACCTTTACCGATAAAGCCAATTTCAGCCATTGCTGCGCGAGAACAACCATTCGGACAGCCTGACATGCGAATAACAATTTCTGTATCATTTAAGCCTGCTTCATCGATGATTGTTTCAATTTTTGTAATAAGGGAAGGCAGGTAACGCTCTGCTTCTGCCATGGCTAAACCACATGTTGGTAACGATACGCAAGCAATCGAATTACGACGCAATGCAGAATAGTGTGCACCATCTGTAAGCTTATATTGCTCAATAATAGCAGCGATTTTTTTCTTCTTTTGCGGCGTTACATTACTAATCATTAAATTTTGGTTTGGCGTTAAGCGGAAATCACCTGTATGCACCTTCGCAATTTCTCGTAATCCTGTTAGTAGTTCATAATTTTCAAAGTCCTTAATACGACCATTTTGAATAAATAATGTATAATGCCATTGGCCATCTGCACCTTTAACCCAGCCAAACTCATCACCTGTACGATGAAAGGTAAATGGACGCGCCTCCTGAAAACCCCAGCCTAGACGACGTGTTAGTTCTTCGTTAAACCATTCAAGTCCTCTAGCGTCAATTGTATATTTAAAACGTGCATTTTTACGCACCGAACGATTCCCATAATCACGCTGAATCGTAATAATTTTCTCAGCTGTTTCCAATAGTTTATCAGGTGTTATAAAGCCAATTATACGTGCAAGCTGTGGGTATGTTTCATGATCGCCATGTGTCATGCCCATCCCTCCGCCAACTGCTACGTTAAAGCCTATTAGCTTACCTTCCTCAACAATTGCAATTAACCCTATATCTTGTGAGAATACGTCTACATCATTACTTGGTGGAACAGCAATACCAATTTTAAATTTACGTGGCAAATATTGCGCACCGTATATAGGTTCAATTTCTTCATCTTGAGTGTCAACTACCTTTTCACCATCTAGCCATAGTTCATGGTAAGCCCTTGTTCTAGGTAGTAAATGCTCACTTAATTTTGCAGACCAATTATAGACTTCCTCATGTAATGCGGATTGGTTGGGATTCACATTACACATGACATTACGATTCACATCTCCGCAGGCAGCAAGAGAATCTAGTAACACCTCATTAATTTCCTGCATATATTTTTTGACGTTCCATTTTAAAATGCCGTGCACTTGGAATGCCTGACGTGTCGTTAATTTTAAGGAGCCGTTACCATACTTTCTCGCCATTTCATCCATTACTAGCCATTGTGCTGGAGTAGCTGCTCCGCCCGGTGTACGTACACGCACCATAAATTGATAGGCAGGCTCAAGCTTTTGACGCTGACGTTCATTACGAAGATCTCGATCATCTTGTAAATAACTACCATGGAACTTCATTAGACGATTATCATCCTCTGGAATACCTGAGCTTAATGGATTGTTCATCGTACGCTCTAATGTTCCGCGTAGATAATTACTGTCGGTTTTAATACGTTCTACATCACTAGGCTTCCCTGGTTGTGGGGGTAAAATTATTTTTTCTGTCATTTGTTATCGCTCCTTTAATCAATTATGCCTCGGCATAATTGTAGCTGTCACTTCACTTTCGCTACATAAAACACTTGCCGAAAGAAGTTAATAAACGTCACGTTGGTAGCGTTTCTGTCGTTTTAGCTCTTGGACAAAGGCTTTAGCTTCCTCTGGCGTTTTTTGTCCCTGTTGTTCAATAACGCGAAGTATTGTTGCATCAACATCAGCAGCCATCGATTTTTTATCGCCACAGACATAAATGACAGCCCCTTGCTCTAGCCATTCATAAAAGGCGACAGCATTTTCCTCGATTTTATGTTGAACATATATTTTTCTATCTGTATCACGTGAAAAGGCGACATGCATTTGACTGAGCGTGCCTGAAGCAAGCCAACGCTGCCAATCCGTTTGATAAAGGAAGTCCGTGACAAAATGTTGATCACCCAAAATTAGCCACGCTTTTCCTTCGATGCCTAATTCCTCACGCTCCTCTAAAAATGCACGATACGGGGCTACGCCTGTGCCAGCACCAATCATAATAATCGGTGTGTCCTTATGCTCTGGTAGTCTAAAGTTCGGATTTTTATGAACATAAATCGGTAGTGTATCTCCAATTTGAATACGTTCCGCTACACTTCCGGAGCAAACACCAAGACGTTGTCGTCCATTCGTCTCATAGCTTACTTTCCCAATTGTTAAATGTACTTCTTCACTATTTGCCTTCTGACTACTAGCAATGGAATATAGACGTGCTGGAATTTTACGTAGTAAATCTACAAATTGCTGCGCATCCCATATAAATGGTGCAAAGTCTTGCACAACGTCAAGTAAGTCTCTTCCCTTTGCATAGTCCTTCCATGAATTAGAGTCTTCAAGTAGCTTTGCAAATTCATGATGGACCGTATAGGCACCAATTTTTTTTAACAACGGCTTTGATAGTACAGTAATTTCTAGCTTTTTTTGTAATGCATCCTTTAATGGTAGCGTTTCTTCGAAGACGGTTACATCAGTTTGTGGATCAAACTGTAACGCTGTGATTAAAGCATCTACTAGCTTTTTATCATTATCTGGTTGAATACCGATGCTATCTCCTGGTTCGAAATGGAAACTCGCACCTTCGATGGATAATTCAATATGACGTGTTTCTTTATTTGATTCGCGGCCGTTTAAATTAATGTTTTCAAGTACTTCTGCATAAAACGGATTTTTACGAGAATATGTAGTGCCTCCTTGTACTGTCTGATTTTGTGAAGTCGTAGCAGCTATATCGGTCTGTTGCAACAACGCCTGCTGAACAGCAAAGAACCATTGTGCAGCCGCGTCATCATAATCTACATCACAATCTGTGCGAGGAACGATTAAAGTTGCCCCCAATTTTGCAAGCTGCTCATCAAAATCCTTTCCTGTTTTACAGAAAAATTCATAAGAACTATCTCCTAAGGCCAATACAGAATAATGAAGATGCTCTAACTTAGGAGCACGCTTACTATGCAGAAAATCGTAGAACTGTATCGCTTGATCAGGCGGATCCCCTTCCCCATGCGTGCTAACAATGAGCAAAAGATTCGCTACCTTTTTCAAATTATTTGGTTTAAACGTTGCTAACGATGAAATGGTTACGTCGACATCGTTATCTTCCAAAGCTGAGGCATATTTTTCAGCTAACCCCTGGCTATTGCCTGTTTGTGAACCATATAAAATCGTCACGGTCTTAGTGCTTGTTTTTACTATCGGCGTTGCTTTTTCGACAACAGAATCAATAGTTGCTAGTGGTGCGCTTAAATAGCCGTTTAACCAAATCCTCTGTTCTCCTGTTAGTTTAGGAAGCAGCTCATTTAACAGCTTTACCTGCTCCTCATTAAATGGACTATTTACTACTTGTAGTTTCAATCTTGCCACCTCACGTTTTAGTATCAATTTCTAATCTTGATTATTTGTTTGAATTTGGTTGCGTTTCACAACTATTTTCAAGGTCATTTGCTGATGATTTATCACCATACGATTACCGAGAAAAGTTAAAATTATCGAAGTCGTATTTTTTCCTTCTTTTCAATTTGAACCACATAGGAATTTTGCACAATTAATGTAATCGATCCGTGGTTTACAGTATTTAAAATTTGGCGGATATTATCTAATGCTAGATTTACATTTTCGGTCCTTTTATCTACCATTACAAAACACCTTCCTTAGTAATTTTTAATAATTGACAAATACGTTCCACTAAAACTTCCCTTACATTGTCGTCATAGCCTAAACTTTCACATAAAATAACGTTCTTATTCTCATACTCTTGTAATTGCCTTGCTATACTTTGGCGCAAAATCCCAGTAAATAACAAATACGGCACTATAAACACTGGATGGATCCTATTCTTTTCTTGTTGTATCCAATCTTCAAACGTAGGACCCATTCCATATAAAAAGCATGTGTCTACTGCTTCATAGGCATATTTATCACGCAATCTTGTTGCAATTTTATCTAAATCACTCTTTACTGCAGGATCACTACTCCCACGACCTATAAGTAAAACACTTGCATCGTTAGTAGGGCACCTTGCTTCTAAAATTCTAGTCTGTAGTGTATCAATTAATAATTCATGGACACCAAGTGGTTCACCGTATGTAAATCGCACTTGTGGATGCTGTTTTTTCGCTTTATCAATCTCACTTGGAATATCGTGCTTTGCATGCTGAGCAGCAAGCAATAAAATAGGCACGATCGCTATAGCTGTAGCCCCTCTGTTAATACAGCTTGCTATTCCATCTGCAATCGTCGGCGTCGCAAGCTCTAAAAAACAAATTTCTTGAATCGGTATTTCAATGTCCTGTTGTACACTCTTAAGAAAGATTTTTGCTTGCTCCACGCCTGCCTTTACTCTACTTCCATGAGCGACATATAAAATAGCTTGCATGAATCCACATCCTTACACAGAAGCTTCCACTAGATGTGGCTGCGGAATGTTTTGCTCAAACCATTGAATTGTTTCCCTCAAAGCAACAACTTTTCCTACTACAATTATGCTTGGATTTTGGATATTTTCACGCTGTACTAGTTCTTCAATATTAGCTAAAGTTCCTGTAACTGTTTTTTGTTGTGAAAATGTACCCCAATGGATGAGTGCTATCGGTGTTTCTTTATCACGTCCATACTTGAGTAGCTGTTGACGGATATAGGGAAGGTTACCGACCCCCATATATATAGCAATCGTATCGATTCCTTTTGCCAGACTTTCCCATTGAATAGTATCATCCTTGCCCTCTCTCATATGCCCAGTGACCACTGCAAAACTTGAGCTTAAGTCACGATGTGTAACAGGAATCCCTGCATAAGCAGGCGCTGCTATCCCAGAAGTAATGCCAGGCACAATTTCAAATGGAATATTATGCTGAGCTAGCACCTCTGCTTCCTCAGCCCCCCTTCCAAAAACGAATGGGTCGCCTCCCTTTAATCTTGTTACAATCAATCCTTGCTCTGCATAGCTGACAAGTGATTGATTAATTTGCTCTTGGATCATAGCGTGCCGCTGAGGCAGCTTACCACAAAAGATAAGCTTAGCCTCTCGTTTAGCATAGGATAGTAGATTCTTATTTATGAGTCTGTCATATAGGATGACATCAGCACATTCGATACATCGTAATCCTTTTACCGTGATAAGATCCACATCGCCAGGACCTGCACCCACTATAAAAACTTTTCCCATTTGATTTCACTCCCTCTTTTCTCTTGCTTGAGATAGAAAAAAGAGACTCAAATTATCCATAGGCAAAGCAATGCCTGTGAATAATAAGAGCCTCTAGTTTACTAGTCAGCTACGTATTTAATTCTTAGTAATATAATAAGAATAATAAATAATATAGTATATTCTGTCAATACATTATTTAGTGCCTAAAAAATGATTTTTATTTAATTTTACTTAATCAATTATGCCTCGGCATAATTGCGTCCAGAATCGGCTTTGTACTTAGGCCTGCAGATGTTTTTTGTGCGAAAGCGAAGCGACAGCAACAACATAATGTTGGTCACTCAGTCGTTGCTACAGGACGTGACGTTCTTAGTGAGTTCCTATATTTCAGCCGATGTTTTTGACACCTGCTGAAAAGTGACTTAAAACCGCGTTCAACCCACCACCTATAGAAGTGGGAGACTTCTGTACCTGTCACTTCGCTTTCGCTACTTAACACTTGCTAAAAGAAGTTAAAGAAAAAACCAGGTGTCACTTGCTGACATCTGGTTTTTTTGAGATCTATGTTGTTTGAATTAAAATCTACGAGGCCCTCTAAATGGCCCTCTAAATGGTGGACCCGGTCTGAAAAACGGTGGTCTGAAAAACGGCGGTCCGAAAAATGGTGGTCCGAAAAATGGTGGTCCGAAAAACGGCGGTCCGAAAAACGGCGGTCCGAAAAACGGCGGAAATGGTCGGAAAAACGGCCCACCTACTGGCATAAAGCCTCCTGGAAAACCTCCGAAGAATGTCATAAGCTTCCTCCCTTTTTTTACTCTATCTTATGTAGGAGGATGCATTTATCACATGTCTATTGCCTATTCTATTTTTCTTCTCCTAAACGTTGCACAAAGTTTGCTAGTGTACGTACCATTACTCCTGTACCACCTTTTGGGCCTAAGTCATGTACAGCAATAGCATCTGATGTTCCTGCAATATCTAAGTGAATCCATGGTGTATCACCAACGAACTCCCCAACGAAGCCTCCTCCAAAAATCATGTGTCCATCACGACCAGGAGAGTTATTTAAATCAGCGACGTCTGATTTACGAATTCGTTTTTTATCATTTTCTGTTAAAGGCATGCGCCACACAAATTCATCAGTCTCCTGTGCAGCTTCCATGAAAGCAGCAAAGAATTCATCATCATTAGAAAGGGCACCTGTTTTATCCATACCTAGTGCTGTAATTACTCCACCTGTTAACGTTGCAACATCAATCAAGGCAGTAGCTCCTTGTTGTTTAGCATATGTTGTAGCGTCTGCTAATACTAAACGTCCTTCCGCATCGGTATTTAAAACTTCTACCGTTTTACCGCTATATGTCGTAATGACATCATCTGGCTTAAATGCTGTGCCGGATACCATATTATCGGTAGAACCAATAACTGCAACGACATTTTTATTAGGGCGTAATTCACCGATGATTTTCATGGCACCTAGCACGGCTGCCGCACCGCCCATATCGCCCTTCATGCCTACCATTGAATCTTTTGGCTTTAAGGAATAACCACCTGTATCATATGTAACTCCTTTGCCGACAAGGCCAATTGGATCGTCAAAGTCTTCAGTCGCTTTATATTTTAATGTGATTAACCGAGGTTCTTCACGAGAGCCCTGATTGACACATAAAATCCCACCCATACCAAGCTCCTCCATTTGTGCTTTATCTAAAATTTCTACTTCGAAATCGTACTCGACCGCAAGGGACTCTGCGTAATTGGCTAAGTCTATCGCTGTCAGTAAGTTTGGTGGTAAATTAATTAAACTACGTGCTTCATTTACTGCATTTGCATAAATAGCACCAACCTCAAAGCTTGCCACCACTTCATCTAAATCATTAGCAGTAGTTACAAGGTGAACAGCGTCAATACGTTTCTCTACTTCATTTGATGTTGTTTTGTAATGAGGAATTGAATAAAATCCAAGACCTGTTCCTTCACCAGCTAAAAAGGCAACATCTGTTACAGTAATCGACTCTGTCGTAAACGACTCAAGCCAAATCGAATATTCTTTAACCTTTAAAGCTCTTAGTTCCTTGCCAAGCATTCCAAATGCTGCACGAATATCACCTTCAGTTAAATTTTTACGCTCATCCAAACCAACGAATAAAATACGTTTAAGAGTTGCATGGTCTTTTAAGAATGGCAATTTCGTCATTTTTTTAAGCTCAGTAGATACATCCCCTGCACTAATCCACATATCAAGAGATTCTCCATAAAATGATGAAAAGCTTGCCCAATCCTGCATTTGCTCACGATGTTTAGTGACTCCCACTACTAACACTTCAGTAGAAATCGTTTCAAATGTTTTTGCTTCTTTTACAATATGCATGTTAAATTCCTCCATTCACTAATTCTAGTATACCTAAGTTTCAGAAAACGCGTTATATTTAGCTTTTAGAAAATAATGAATGTTATAATAAAAGTAATTATAAGTGAAGGTTGTGATGATTATGAGTTTACTTCAAAATACCCCTTTACTCGTTGCCCTTTTTGCAGTTCTCTTTGCACAGTTTGTAAAAATTCCTATTCATTTTTTTATGACAAGAAAGATTAACTGGGGATTATTTACTTCCACCGGAGGAATGCCTAGCTCCCACTCTGCTTCCGTAACAGGACTAACAACATCTATTGCTTATGAAACAGGATTAGATTCCCCCATTTTTGCCGTAGCCGCTATGTTTTCATTTATCGTCATGTATGATGCGAGTGGAGTACGCTTTCAGGCAGGTCAGCATGCAGCTGTATTAAATCAACTGCGTAAAGACTTTCAAACTTTACTTCATGATTTAAAAAAATGGCCACAAATGGATGGGCAAGAAAAAATGGAAGAGCTAAAAACATTGCTAGGCCATAAACGGAGTGAGGTATTTTTCGGGGCATTAGCCGGCATTTTTATCGCCATCATCACATACCAGTTTATTTTGTGAAGACAGACACATCCTCATGTTGAGGCTGTGTTTTTTTATATCGGAACACTTTTGTGATTTATCGGAAACATAAAAAAATCAGTATTCTTCTCTTCATAGAAAGAAGAATACTGAAATAAGATCAATTATGCCTCGGCATAATTTCGTCTGGAATCGGCTTTGTGCTAAGGCCTGCGTGATGCAGGTCAGTTAGCCGTTATCGCATGGATGCGATCGTTTTAGGCTAACATCCTTTATTAACTCCTTTCCGATTCCGTGACATCCGCCGGAGGCTTTAGGCCATCAGATGTTTTTTGCGCGAAAGCGTAGTGCTAACGCAGCGTCAGCAGCAGCACGATGTTGGTCACTCAGTCGTTGACAGGATGTGGCGTTCTTAGACTGAGTTCCTCTATTTCAGCTAATGTTTGGACATCTGTACCTGTCGCTACGCTTTCGGTACAAAAGACACCTGCTGAAAGAAGTTAAAACATTCGATAACCACTTTTACGCAAATAAATCATGACAATCCCCGCAACAATTGAACCGGCAAAGCCACCAGATAAGATAGAAATATCTACAAACTGCAGTGCTTGCAACTTATCTAAAAGTGCTGGAAATGCGGAACCTGGCTTGAAAATATAATCTAAAAAGCTTACATCATCGATAATAAAGATAACAACAATTGGATACACAATTGCCATTAACCAAGTCATTCGCAGTAGCATATTCAATAAAAATCCAATACCAAAGAACATGACGAAAAATAACAAAATTGAAATAATTAACTGTACTAATGAAACTGGACCATCCATGTATGTATAACCTCCGTTTTCCTCTCATTAGTTTACATGATTACTACAACGCTTTCAATGAACATATCCTTGATTTCGCTTGTTCGCCATATTTAGGGATTATGACCATAACGTGTGGTTAATTTCCGTTCCGACTGACGCTTCGCTTTCGCGCAGAGCAAAGCTTCTTGGGGCGTCAGCCTTCACTCCAATCAACTTATAAATAACATACATTTCAACAAATCATACGCTACTTTTGATGATGAACCATCCATTAAGAAATAAAAGAAACTATTGAAAACTAGTATACGACTAATTTTCAATAGTTTCTCTCTTTTCATTATGAAGCGGTTTGTGATAATAAATACTTTGATGACTTCCAAAGCTTTGCCCATTTTTTAAAAGCAGCTATCACAATTATTAAGCCTAAAATTAACATAATAACAGACAATACACCATTTAACATATTGTATCCAGCAGCCGCTGTATTCCAATAAACATTTTTAATCATCCAAAGGCCAGCTACATTTACAGTGACATATAAATAGGCCAATGGAATAAAGCAAGTTAAGGCGTAGATTCGTTTATCTGCAACTTTTAAGACTATTGTTACACCACATACTAAACCGATTGTTGCCATCAACTGATTCGAAACGCCAAATAATACCCAAATCGAACTGATATCTCCTGAATACAATAAATAGCCCCACATAAAGCATGCAAGTGCACTTGCAAAGATTGTACCTGGAAGCCAATTTGTACGCTTCAGTGGCTTGTAGACATTGCCGCCAAAATCTTGAATTAAATAGCGCGCTACACGTGTCCCAGCATCAATAGCCGTTAAAATAAAGACCGCCTCAAACATGATAACGAATTGATAGAAATAAGAAGACAATTCGGCAAACCAAGGAATCCCTGTGAAAATATCAGTCATTCCAACTGCTAGCGTTACAGCTCCACCTGTGCGTCCTTCTAAGTCCATCCCAATACTTTCGGCTAATGCATGTAAATGTACCGGTTCCATTCCTAATGTAGCAAAGACTGAAGGAGCTGAATTTATCGCAAAATAATCTGCAGGATGTAGAGCCGTTGCTGCGATTAAAGCCATTACACCTACTAAAGATTCTACGAGCATAGCACCAAAACCAACGATACGAATATCTTCCCAGCGATCAATCATTTTTGGAGTTGTCCCAGAGCCTACAAACGCATGGAAGCCAGAAATAGCCCCACAGGCAATTGTAATGGAGACGAATGGCCATACTGGACCAGCAATTACTGGACCACCACCATGAATAAACTCTGTAATTGGTGGAAATTGAATGATTGGGTTCACGAAAAAGACCCCAATGATTAACGCAATAAATACGCCAATTTTCATGAAACTACTTAAATAATCACGCGGGGCTAATAAGAGCCATACAGGTAATGCCGCCGCAAAGAATGCATAGATAGGTAGAATAATAGATAAGGTATTACGGTCAAACGTTAAAAAATCACCAAATGCTGTCCCTTGAATCATCGGTCCAACAAATACACCGATCATTAACAAAATAAAGCCAACTGTTGACGTAACAATTAAATTTCCTGTTTTACGATAAGCAATACCAACAAGCATCGCTATTGGAATCGTAATCCCTACTGCAAAAGTTCCCCACGGATTTCGCTCCAACGCACCAAGGACAACCATCGATAGCCCGGCCATTGTAATTGTAATAATGAAAAGCATGGCAAGGCCTGTACAAAATCCTGCAACAGGTCCTAATTCCTTCTTCATTACCTCTGATAACGACTTTCCTCCATGGCGCATAGAAGCGAATAACACTACCGCATCATGTACTGCACCACCGATTACTGCACCAATTAACAACCAAAGAAGCCCTGGCAAATATCCAAATTGTGCAGCTAAAATAGGTCCAACTAACGGTCCAGCTGCTGCAATCGCTGCAAAATGATGACCAAATGTTACCCACTTATTCGTCGGAACATAGTCTTTACCATCCTCCATAGCGTGTGCTGGGGTGGGCGTATCATCTTTTATCTTAAGTACCTTCTTTGTGAAAAATATGCCATACAAACGATAGCTAATCATCAGTACACAAATGGAACCTATTACAATTGTAATAGCATTCATGTTATCACTCCTTTTTACGTTTTCCACATCATAGCATATAAATTGATAGATTATTCGTAAAATTCGCTAAAATGTCAGAATTTTAAGTTGAAAGGGTGTTTTCTACTGTTGAAATGCAGCTATTTTGATAGCTGGAAAATCTTGCGCACATCCTTCATATAAAGCCTGCTAACAAGCATCGAATCTCTATTATGCAAAATCAACTTGTATTTAGAATTACTCCAAGGCTCCAATAATCCCCACGCTAACACCAACAAGTGGTCCACCAAAATACCAGCAATCGTTACGCCAATTAGCCTCGTATTCGCAATAGCTTCCTCTGCATTTATAGTGCTATGTATCATTTGATTTAAAGGATTGATAGACCCACCTTCGATCTTTATCCCTGTATAGCTGCTAACTATACTTAAAGCACTAAAAATAATAATAAGCCAAACATTTTCCTTAACCCCTTGATCCTGAAATAACACTCCTCGAAAGAGCCGCCATCTTGACATTAAAAAGGCAAACACAATGATTAGCCCTACTCGCTCTAACATAAACAAAAATAGTTCCATCATAGGTCCCATCCTTTGTCACATTATTTTTTAAAGAACAATTTATAAGAGGAATAGCCAAAGACATCTCCTGGGTTAATGCCTACAATCCCCTCTAATTGGTGCTTTTCAAATTGGTTGGACGCCATTTCTTTTAACATCACTGATGTCATTTCATCCTGAACGAGCTCCTTTGGATACATCCATTCCGCTGCTAATAATTCATTTTCCTGAATGCAAATCTGCTGCTGCTCATCCTTCATCCGACAATAAAATATCGCCATATTATCACTAATGTCACCGCGAATCACACCCGTTCGAAAACCAATTAAACCTGATACGTAGCAATCGATACCCGTTTCTTCTTTTAATTCGCGAACAACCGCTTCATCTACGGTTTCACCAGCATTGACAAAACCAGCTGGCAATGACCATCTTCCCTTTAATCCACTATAAGCCTTTTTAACAACTAACCATTGACCTAACGGATTTACTGTTACCCCTGCAACACCTAACCAAACTTTTCCTCTATCTTTTTTCATAAGCTTCACTCCTATAGCACTATTATAACGACCAATTCTCCATATATAGAAGTATTAAATCAGAATATTATGATTGCTTCATACTCCCAATCATAAATACACACTGGTTCCAATTTTGTAAATATGTTACACTTTTTAGTAAAGGGAGTATTCACTCTATTTATAGGGAGGCGTTTTATGTTAAACGAAATATCACCTAATGCAAAACTTTTTATTATAGCGATAGTGTTACTCTTACTATTGCCCTTCATCGTTTTCTTGTTGCCATTAACCATTTCCCAAACGTTTTATTTTAGCAGAGATAATATCGTGCTGATTACTCCAACAAGCAACTTCACTATGCTTTTCCTAGCAATTGCGTTCATTATTTTAACGTTGATCATGCTTGGTTTCAAACGAAATAAATACACCTATTTGATTACACTTATAGTCATCGTGAGCAGTCTAGTTTTAGGCTATTTTTCTCTTTTAAGTTATACCGCTATACAAAAAACACAAATTGTTTTCAAAGAATTTCATCATCAAACTACATATAAATGGCAGGATATTAAGGAAGTCATTTATGAGTATGAAATAGGTGCGGCAGGCACTTATTCTTTCCAAACGAAAAATAACGAAAAGTTTGCCATTAAAGAAAACGGACAATTTGGCTTAGATGAAAAAAGCGCCATTTACAATTTAGTAAATGACAATGGCGCTACATTCGTAGAGCGCGAGAAGGTAAAGTAACGATTATTTTGAACACCTGCTGAAGGAGGTTATAAAAGCCACTTTCGAGTAGAACGAAAGTGGCTTTTGGAATTTTTCAATGTAGCCCACATGCTAAGATAGTACCCTACCTTTTTATGTTATAAGCTGTTCAAACCTTTTCCGTACCTAAACTACGAAAATTATGCTTCCAACTGCTTCATATCCCAATTAAGCTTTAATATATTTTTTAATCGGATGACCTGATCTTCTCCAATTGTATTGACCAGTTGTTTTTCTATTTCTGCTTTACAAAATTGATTTTTTTCAAAACAATCTTCACCAAATTCAGTCATACGAATAGCTTTATGTTTTTTACTGTGTTCGACACTCGTAATTGTCACCAACCCTTTAACTTCCAAACTCTTTATTATTTTATGGGTTGCTTGTCTTGAAAATTTAACATTTTTAGCTACATCTGAAATCGTAAGTTGTTTTTTATAAATCATGCCCAAAATATACCATTCCGAATTTGAAATATATATATCGTTATGCTTATTCCACTTCTCTTCTGCAAGTCTTCGAAGTAGTTCATGACGTTCGCTCAATAAATCAATGACATCTCGATTCTGCAATTCGTCCTTCAACTAGTTCACCTTCATTTCCTATTTTTCGTTATTAATATACAAAAAACAACATCAATCGTCAACCAAGTTGACAAAAATCTTTAAATTGCTTACAATTAATTTAGTCAACTTAGTTGACAATATAGTTTGTTGGAGGGGATATACATGTACAACATTGGCGATGTAGTTATTTACTCATCACATGGACTTTGTTCTATTGAAGATATTTGTGAACAAACCTTTAACGACATTACTAAATCTTATTACGTTTTACAACCACTAAATGAACCACAATTAATCATTCGTACCCCTATTGACAATTCCAAAAAACAGCTTAGAGATGTTATTAAAAAAGAAGAAGCCCTCAGTATTTTACATTCATTCACATCACCCGGTGTGGAATGGATTGAACAAAATACACATCGAATGAGATTTCATTTAGAAATCATTAAATCTGGCAATCGCCAAAAACAAGCAAAGCTGTTAAACACATTGCTACGAAAAAAGCTCGAATATAAGACCAATGAAAAAAAATTCCCTAACCAGGAAGAAAAATTATTGCAATCTTTACAAGATACTATCTTTTCGGAATTTTCAATAGCTCTTAATAAACCATCCGATGAAATTTATGATTATGTTTTAACACAGCTTCACTAGTTGTGAATTATCGGTACAGTAATAAGGCCACGATAAAAAATAATCGTGGCCTTATTCTTATTTAAAAAGAAATATAAAAAGGTTCTGCCCCATAGTTTAAGCAAAGTAATAGTTCATGTTTAAAATCTTCATTTTCAATTAATATTAAAGCCTCTTCAACATCAAAAAACCGACCTCTATACTTTCACAACTCATTTGTAATTCACCTCCAATTAGAAGTTCCTAACAACCATTCGCATACATTACTTTCCAGTTAACAAAATTGTTTATCTTTGAGAAAATAATTGTAATACATAAAGATTTCGAGGTAGTAATTATTTGAAGAAAAATATTTTTACAAGCATTTTGTATATCCTAGTTTTTGTAGGTATGATCATCACATTATTTTTTGTATATAAGGATATTGATAATTTATTTTTAGCTAAATTTGTATTTGGTTATTTAATTTTTCTTGTTTTATTCCTTATTTATATAGTAACCGTATCTATAATAAATTTAAGAAAATTGGATAAGATGGATAAAAGAAAACGGTTCTTTAAACTTATTATTATGACTATTCTAATTAGTTGTTGTAATTTTATTTTTTACTATTTAAGAGAACCATCCAAAATAACTTTTTACAATATTGTACTTTCACCATTAGTTATATCACTCATTTTAATTTTATCGGATTTACCATTCTTATCGAAAAATAAAAAATATTATTGAACTAACAGGATCTTTAAAATTGGGGCTTGTATTGATGAGTGATTCTCAGATTTACGAGTCCTTTTCTTATGCCCAATTTAACCCAACACATAGCTTTATGACTTACTGCACATTTACCATTTCAATACCAATGAATAATATTCCATGTTATAATTTTGAAGAAAATTAATATTAGTTTAAAAGGAGTACAAAATGATGTTTAAAGACCCTTGGAATCCTACGCAAAAAGAGATAAAAAAATGGGCATATAGTGATGAAATGGAACCTGTGCAAGATTGGGAACTCGCTATCTATAAAATCGAAAATATACCAATGATTTGTACATTTGTTGAGGATGAGCAATGTGAACATACTTCTTATTTCCTTAATACTTTATATGTTTTCACTGGAGATATGGTTCGGGTAGGTAGAGATATTCAAAAGCTATCTCAATTACTAGATACGATTGAAAATACAACCAAATCAAAAGAACTTAAATTGTGGATCGAACGTTCTCAACTTCTCATTGAATATCCGGAATACTATGATAGCTCTTATTGGGGTCTTTGTTCAAAGTTTGTTTATGAATGATCACAAATTTTAATATAGCCATAAAAGATAGGACTTGCATCTAGGATTGATTTTCATCCCTGCCAAGTTCTTTTGTTTTCTTCTAACAGCACACAGGATTGCTTCTAAGAGGTTTCTTCAATTATTCTTGTAAGCTAAATCTGTTTTGACCTTATCTTTTTTCCCTGTGGTAACGGTCAATCTCATCTGTTGCACGTTATATATGGGGAGGTAGTAATTTGATTATTTTTGCGTTTATTATCGTTTACTTCATGCCTATACTCGGGATCATTTTTTGTTTAAATCTTGTCAGCATTTTAACTAAAATTAAGAAGGATGAAAAGACAACGAAGAATACATTTTGGCTTACACTTTCATATCTATGGGAACTATTATGGAGTAAGACGAAATTGCCAACTCCATCGCCTATCAAACTAGAGGCTTGTGGTTAGGAGATTTCTTCTCCATTGCTACCTACAGCTTATATTTCATCTTTTTCAAGAACATACAAAAAAGCCTTTTCAATTCGTTATGTTTTCCAACATACAAATTAAAAAGGCTTGGTATCTACACACATTTAGACAATTTATTTCTAATCACAAATCTCAGGCGTACCTTCACGTTTCGCCGCTTTAAAGCTTGTGCCACAGCCGCAAGATGCGATTGCATTTGGATTATCGATGGTGAAGCCTCCGCCCATTAGCGATTGCTTATAGTCAATTTTTGTCCCTATTAAAATCGGCGCATCTTCACGGGAAACAAGAATTGTTAAACCATGTTGTATATCTTCAAAATCATCTTCTTTTTTCTCTTTATCAAAATGCATACCGTATGATAGGCCACTGCAGCCGCCACCATTAACAACTACACGTAAAAACGAACTTTGCTCTTCATTGTGCTCCATCATTTCATTAATATGAAAGACAGCCGCTTCAGTAACTTCAATTACTTGCTTACTTGTCATCCCAATCACCTTCCTTCTTACTTATTATCATATCAATTTTGACTATTGTATGACAAACATTCAGCTTCAAAAGGGTTTTTAGTAAAAATTCTAATATTTTTCACATTTTTAGTATTTTTTATCCATTTCTATAAAACCTTCATTGGTATAATAGTTATAATAAGTCGATGAAAGAGGTATAAAATATGGAGATTTCACCTTATTACGTAAAAAAAATTCAATGTCTTAATTGCAAAAAAGAATTTCCAACATTAAAAGTACGCTCTAAATTCATTAAAGTAGATCATACAGAAACAGATTTTCATCCTATTTATGCAGACGGTGTAAATGCCCTTTATTATAATGTATTTGTTTGTGAGCATTGCGGATTTTCATTTACAGAGGACTTTTCAAAATATTTTTCTCCTGGCACGCAAGATGATATTCGCGCGCAAATTACAGAAAAATGGGTACACCATGATTTTAAGGGCGAACGCACTGTATTCCAAGCAATACAAGCATATAAATTAGCCTTCCTTTGCGGTACGATTAAAAAAGAAAAATTTGTTGCTATAGCTGGGCTTACATTACGTCTTGCATGGCTATATCGTTCACTAAAAAACGAAGGCCAAGAGCAACGCTTTATGACAATGGCCCGAGATTACTATATGGATTCTTATTCAACTGAGGATTACAGCTCAACGCAAATGTCAGATATACGCATTATGTATATGATTGCCGAACTATCACGACGTGTAGGTGATTTAGAAAATGCTACACGCTTCTTTTCAAAGGTCATTGAAAAGCAAAGTATTGGCGGAGAAGCGAAGATCGTAGATATGGCTAAGGAACAATGGGCAATTATTCGAGAAGAAAAAGAACATGCCCGCCAAGTTTAAGAAAAAAAGTTCTAGTCTGAATACATCAGCTAGAACTTTTTTTAGTCGATTTAGAATACTTGCTCTACTTCAATAATACCTGGTACTTCTTCTAATAATGCGCGCTCGATACCAGCTTTAAGTGTAATTGTTGAACTTGGGCAACTACCACATGCACCTAATAAACGTAATTTTACAATGCCGTCTTCTACATCTACTAATTCACAGTCTCCACCGTCACGTAGTAAGAATGGGCGTAATTTATCTAATACCTCTTGAACTTGATCGTTAATTGTTGCTTCTGCCATTTGTCTCGACTCCTTTCCTTATAATGATTATAATGTTAGCAACAGAAAAAATCCAATATTGAATCACGAGGAGTGGAAATGAAATGAGTCAAACGAAACCACTGATTGAAATTTACGGAACAGCGATAATTTGCGCAAGTTGTGTCAATGCGCCATCTTCAAAGGATACATATGAGTGGCTACAAGCAGCCATAGATCGAAAATATCCAAACCAAGGATATGATATTCGCTATATCGATATCGAGGGACCAATTGAGAATGAGCGCGATCAAGATTATGCTACACGCATTCAAGAAGATGAATTTTTTTATCCACTTGTCCTTATAAATAATGAAGTAGTGGGCGAAGGCTATGTGCAATTAAAGCCTGTATTTACTGCACTTGAAAATTTAGGTTTCGTTCCTGACGAAACTGTTTAAAAGAAATAAAAGGAATTGTTTCAAAAGTAAATTTTGAAACAATTCCTTTTTATAAAGATCAACGAACTAATTAGTCATTTTGACGTTTGTAGTACCATAATAATCCTGATTTCATTAAGCGTGCGATACGTCCTGTTACTGTTGTATCTGCTAAGTAAACGAAGCCTTGTTTTTTACCAAGAGCTCCCATGAATCCTTTTAATTTAATATCAGGCATTTTCTCAGGTAAGTTTTCGCCTTTCCAACGCATGCGAAGTACTTTGACGATTTGTTCTGCTTGCTCCTCCGCTAACTGCGCAGTTGGAGGTAATTCTGAAGCAGCACAGTCACCTACAACATATACATGCTCATCATCAAGAAGATTGAAATATTGTGTGACAAGCGGACGTCCTTGTTTATCTTTCTCAACTTCTAAATCACGAACAATTTTGACAGGCTGTACACCAGCAGTCCAAACTACAGAATCGAGTGCAATTTCATCTTCGTGATTGTAAATTTTACCTTGATCAATTTTTGTAATATTTGAATTGGCAATGACTTCGACATTATGTTTTACGAACCAGTCTTTTACATATTTGCTTAGCTTTTCTGGGAAGTCCTTCAGAATACGAGGACCACGGTCGAATAGCTTTATTTTCAAATCTGATCGGCTTTCACGTAACTCACTTGCAAGCTCAATACCACTTAAGCCAGCTCCTACAATTCCGACTGTAGAGCCTGCTGGTAAACCACAAAGTGCTTGGAATGTTGAACGTGATTTCGCCATTGTCTGAATGCTATATGTGTACTCCTCTGCACCTGGTACACCGTGATATTTATCCTCACAGCCAAGACCAATTACTAAATCATCATATTCAATACGTTGTCCATCTTCTAGAATGACTACTTTTTCCGCACGATTAATTTCAACAACTTCTCCATATACAGCCGATAAACGTTCATGCTCTGGAAAGCTTACTCGAATTTCTTTATCTGTTGCAGTCCCTGCTGCTAATGCGTAAAATTCTGTTTTTAAACTATGGAAAGGGGCTCTGTCTACTAGCACGATTTCTGTGTCTAATGGAACATTTGGTAATAATCGAAGCATCAGACGCATATTGCCGTAGCCGCCACCTAAAAGTACTAATTTTCCCATAATAGTCTCCTTTTATATCTCTTGTATTAATTGTTCACAAAGTATCCACAAATGAGTATAACTGATTGTGAGAAGTTTCACAATATCAGAATGCAATTTTGTGAAAGATTTCACAAAATACATGCTAACTTGCTTTTTTCGAACGATTTTTGTATCATTTGAGATCCGATAAATTGTCGCTATTGTTCGAATTTTCCTTGAATATCGTTTTCTTCTCTTCACTTTTGTAAAGGGAATTTACATCATTTGGCGTGCGCACAACTTTATCACTTAGTATCTGCTTTTATATCATGATCAACTCAAATCATTGACGAATGTTTTAAAAGCGAGTAGCATTACTTTGGTGAGGTGACATGTATGAATCCAATGGTTGAATTTTGTATAAGTAATTTAGCAAACGGCTCCCAAAAAACTTATGAAATATTAGAGCGTGATCCGAACATCGACGTTTTGGAATATGGCTGCCTTAGTTACTGTACAAAATGTTCAGAATCATTTTATGCAATCGTCAATGGTGAACTAGTTGAGGCTGATTCTCCTGAAGCGTTGACGAATGCCATTTATCAATTTATCGAAGAAAATCCGTTATGGTAATGAAGGCGTAATACCTCATTCATATAATGATGAAACACTTACTCTAAATTTGAACATATAAAAAGGATGTTATGCCAAAAAAATCGACATAAGCATCCTTTTTTTATGTTTGAACTATTCATTCAATTATGCCTCGGCAATTAAAGCTTCTACTACATAGGTAGGTTGCTGCTCCTTCTCAAGTACAACCTTTGTTGGTGTAACACCCGTATTTACATGGATTGTGTCACAGCCATAACGAATTCCACACATAATATCTGTGTCGTAATTATCGCCAATCATCACCATTTCATCTTTCTTAAAGTCATGCTCTGTTGCAATGACTTCAAGCATTGCAGGTGATGGTTTACCGATATAGATTGGCTCAACGTCTGCAACCTCACCTACTAATCGGGCAAACGACCCATTACCTGGCAAAAAACCATGTTCTGTCGGGAATTTAATATCTTGATTCGTTGCTATAAACGTCGCACCATTTTGCACAGCAATTGTAGCCTTCGCAAGTGCCATATAATCTAGATTTCGATCAATTCCCATAACAAATACCTCTGGCTCATCCTCAGTTGGTTCAATGCCTTCATTAAATAACGCTTTACGAATACCATCAGAACCTAGCATGGCTACTTTTTTGCCAGGGAAATTCAAGGCTACATATTTTGCAGTAACTAATGCACTAGAGTAAATATGTTCTAACGGTGCATTCACACCTATAGCGCTTAAAGCTTCCTGCAGTTGCTCTCTTGTCTTAGAAGAATTGTTTGTTACGTAAAATGGCTCGATTCCTATTTGTTGTAACCGATGAATAAAAGTAATCGCAGAAGGAATGCCATCCTTTCCACGGTACACTGTACCATCTAAATCAAAACAATATGCCTTGTAGGTTTTCATTGGTGATCCTCTGGTAAAAATGCTGAAACAGGGCCGAGTTCATTTGTTAAATAACTATTCACAGCTGGTGAGAATTGCTTTAATGCTGGTAAAGTCGTTGTTAACACATTAACAACTTCCTGAACATCTACATTTGTGAATTCACGAACAAGCATTTTACGTAAACCAACTACTACTTTTAACGGTGCTTCCATTTCAGTAGATACGACTTTTTCATCGATTAAAATATCAATAATATCCTCATAGCTTCCTGGATCACGCATAATGAAACCGTCAATCATTAAATTTCCTACATCCATCATTGACTCCATCACATTGTGACCAATTCGCTCGATTGCTAATTTCTTCATATCGTTTTCTAGCCAGCTATCTTCTGACTCTAAAATTGCTAATAGTCTATCTAAGTACTGTAAGTTTTTTGTGATTTTATTACGATCTACAAAATACACAAGGAAAGCCCCCATTCAAATCTTTAAAAGTTGATAGTCATTTCTCTTCTATAGTACCATATCTATAGGACTGGAAGGAGATTAAAAGATGGAACGTTTTTTTTTATATGATGATGTAGAAGATACAAAAACACGCTTTGTTAGTTTTGCAGGGAATAGGTTACGTTATGATTTAGCCATTTTGCAATCGGGTCGTTTCTTTGGAAAAGTGCTTGTCATGGATATTCAATTTGGACGCTTTGCTATAATTGGTCCAGATGATGTAGAAGAGCCTGGCTATCTTGAACACGTATACAATCGCACAGAGGAAGATACAGTCGAGCTACGGGAATACTTACGTGAATTATTAAATTAACACCCTCCAAAGTGGGTGTTTTTTTGTGCCTGCAATATAGCAATTAAGAATTACATACAAAAAAATTCCGCTTTTCTGCGACAATAGGGTTCTAATTTACGCACTGTGCAACAGAAGGTTGGCGGAATTTTTTTGTAAATATCTTAGTATCAATTATGCCTCATCGGATCGTGCTACTACTTTTCATTATTTAATTTAGCAGGATTATCCTTATTGCGAGGCTTGTCTTTGTTCTCATTGTCATTTTGTTTTTTGGCTTGTTGATTTTGCCCAATTACTCCTAAGTCATCAACACTAATATCAAAGCCAAAACCATATTCTTCTCGATCTAACGATTTTTTATTTTTTTTAGTCAAATTAATCACCCCCAATAAATAAATTATCCTTATTTACATGATTTATACGCTTTGTCTTTCCACTTCAACAATACTAGCGTTATGCTGTTGCATCCTTAATAATCCAATCAGCAGCACTAATTAAATCTGGAAAAATCGCATCTGCCAGTGGATCTTTCGCACCTAAAAATACCCCTTTAGTTCCTGCTCGTTTGCCTGCTATAATATCTGTATCCGTATCTCCCACCATGTAGGATTTCGCTAAGTCAATATTATATTTTTCACCAAGATCTACGATTAATTTACTACTAGGTTTACGGCAGGCACAGCCCGACTTTGGTTTATGGGGGCAATAGACAATTTCGTGAATCATGGCCCCTTCCTTCTTCAATTCTTTTACCATATGCTCGTGTATTTTTTGTAGCTGCGTTTCTTTCATAAACCCCAATCCAACGCCACCTTGATTGGTTACTACAAATATATAGTCGAAGTATTTATTCAATTTTTTTATAGCTTTCGAAACATGCGGCAGGAAATAGAGATCCTTAGGTTTATTGACAAATTTAACGCGATCCGTTAAAACTTCATTGATGACCCCATCACGATCCAAAAATACAGCTTTTTTCATCTAAACAACACACACCTTTAATAAAACTGGAATTAATTTTAAAATCCGTCCTTTTTGATTCACCACCAAAAGTTGGAGATGGTATTTGTTAAAACGTATATCCTGAATATAAGTTGATTGGAGTGGAGGCTGGGCGACTCTTTGGGGAACAGCGATATAGGAACGAAGGCTAAAAGCATCACATCCTGTGATAACGCCTTCGTGACCAACATCGTGTTGGCCCGAGACCCTGCAGCGAAGCGAAGCGGCAGCAACAAATGTTTTTTCTGTGCGAAAGCGAAGCGGCAGCTACAAATGTTTTTTCTGTGCGAAAGCGAAGCGGCAGCTACAAAGCGCCCAGTTGGAACGGAAATCAACCACACGCTATGCCATATTTTTATTATTACCAGATTTTAAAAACCTATCACTACAAAGTAAAAACCTGATGCAAAATTCGCATCAGGTTTTAAACGTTTATTCTGCTATTTGTGCATTCTCAACAAGCTTTGTCACTTCATGTTCTTCACTTACTACAACTTCTGGCTGTTGAGTAGATTTGCCGGATTTTCGCAAGACGAAATATGCACAGCCAAAATTACAATACTCAAATAAGTAATCTTGTAATGTACTAATCTTCGTATCGAAAGTGGCTTTTTGATTTTTATCATCAAAAAAGCCTTTTAAGCGTAATTGACTATAGCCCCAGTCGCCCACAATATAATCATATCTGGCTAAAATATCTGAGTATCGTTCCTTGAATACTTCCTCTTGAAAAGCTTCTTTGTAATCTTCAATAATCTCGTATTCATATCCTTCTATATCGATCAAAGTGGCACCGCCTTCTATTTCAGCATTTGTTCTTACTGTTCTGCTTGTAGCTGACGTTCTTTTGTCGCTTCGTTAACTTGTTCATCAGCATGATAGCTACTACGTACAAGTGGGCCTGCCTCACAATGCTTAAACCCTTTTTCCATTGCGATTTTACGCAGTTTACCAAACTCTATTGGAGAATAATACTTTTTAACAGGCAAATGCTTTTTCGTTGGCTGTAAGTATTGACCAATTGTCATAATATCTACGTCGTTTGCTCGTAAATCGTCCATAACTTCTAAAATTTCTTCATGTGTTTCACCTAAGCCTATCATTAATGATGACTTCGTAGGGATGTCTGGCTGCATTTCTTTTGCCAAACGAAGAAACTCTAATGAACGCTCATATTTTGCACGTGCACGTACTCTTGGCGTTAGGCGACGCACTGTTTCAATATTATGATTTAAAATATCCGGCTTCGCATCCATTAACATTTGAAGGTTCTCTTGTAAACCACCTAAATCGGATGGTAAAACTTCAATCGATGTAAACGGACTTTTACGACGAATCGCACGGACTGTTTCAGCTAATACTTGCGCACCGCCATCCTTTAAGTCATCACGTGCTACCATTGTAATAACAACGTGCTTCAAGTTCATAATAGCTACTGAATCTGCTACTCGTTCTGGCTCAGCTAGGTCTAATTCATTTGGTAAGCCTGTTTTAACAGCACAGAAACGGCAAGCACGCGTACAAACAGATCCAAGGATCATCATTGTTGCTGTACGTCGTTCACCCCAGCATTCATGAATATTAGGACAGCGTGCCTCCTCACATACTGTATGCAGATTTTTTTCACGCATGAGCTTCTTTAGCCCTTTATATTCATCATTTGTGTTTAATTTAATTTTTAACCAATCTGGTTTTCTTAAATATTCTTCTTTTTCTTTGCTTGTAGGTTTACAAGATGTCATACGGATATCGCCCCTATCAAATATATGCAGTTTTTATATTACTATCTTCACTGTCAATGTAACATATTAAATGAACTCCAACAACTATAACAATCTAATATGCCTCGGCATAATTGCGTCCGGAATCGGCTTTGTGCTTAGGCCTGCGTGATGCATGTCAGTGGATGTGAAGTTCTTAGCCTTAGTTCCTCTATTCAGTAGGTGTTTGGACACTTTACCTGTCGCTAAGCTTTCGGTACAAAGAACATTTGCTGAAAGAAGTTAAACATTTTTACTTTTTAGGAGTGATAGGTACTTGAATTGAAGGTACCTCTTCACCACCTTTTGAATAAACACTTGGAACATCCCCTCTTACTAAGCCCATTGCCACTGGAATATCCTGAGTAACTGTAGTAGTTTTACTAGCAAAAGGGACAATAATTTGCACTTTTACTTCTATATGAATCCCTACCGACATATAGGCACTATTTATACCATATTCCTCTATTGAAGAAGTAACTTCACTATGCACATTGCCAATTACATGAAAGCGTATTGGAATTTTAGGTCCTAAATTCCCGATTAAAGGGATATTAGCCGCCTGACTCAACGGCATATAAAAAACTACCCCATTACCTTCATTGATCTTGTTATAATCATATTCAACATTATCAAGATTTGGCAAATGCGACAACTCTCCTTGCTCTGCCTGCTCTAAATACAATTTTACTTGATTGACCGTTTCTGTTCGAACTCGATTAATCGTTTCAGTATTAACTTTCAAATCAGCATGGTTCCCAGGGGATACTTCTACAAGAATATCATTAACATCCATAACACTTGATGTACGAGAATCAATCGCTTTACTCACAACGGAAGATGCAATTTTAGCCGTTTGTATTTCAGCATAATCTAAGTAGGTCGGCATAAGCTGCTCATTTAAATAATAAATAAATAAAAAAACACCGATAATAACAAATACAACTATTAGGGTTAATCGATTCAATCGATTTCCCTTTTTTCTATAGTTGCTATGATTACTATATGATCGTAATTTCATTCTTTTTCGAGGGAAAAACAAAAAATCTCCTCCTGTTCCTTAACGTATGAACAGGAGGAGATTTTTATTCGATTTTCAATGGTACAACATAATCTACTTCAACGCTTTCTATTATTACGGTTGGGTAGTCCACAAAATTAATTTCATATGTAGCTGCTATTAATTGATTTTGTTCCTCAAAAATACGAACCCAAGGTAATGCGGCATTCAATGCATTTTGTCTCGATACAATACCTCGGCGCCCATCCGATAATTTTAAAATAACACCATTTGGATAATGTACAACAGACCTTTTCAATGCTTTTACAATACGTGCATCGTATATCGTTCCAGCGCCTGCTTCTAAAATTGCTAGACCCTGGGAAGGTAGCATTTTTTCTCGATATACACGACTTGTAGTCACCGCATCAAAGACGTCTGCTACACCAATAATTTTGGCAAACGGATGGATTTCAAAATCTACCAAGCCCCTTGGATAGCCACTCCCATCAATCCGTTCATGATGTTGGAAAGCACAATGTGCAACAATCAATGATATGGAATGTAAATTACGTAACAAATCAAAACCATATCGAGTATGCTGCTTCATCGTTTCAAACTCTTCACACGTTAGGCGCTCAGGCTTTGTGAGGATCTCTTTTGGTACCATAAGCTTCCCAATGTCATGTAACAAAGCGCCAATCCCAATTAAACGTAAATCCTCTACTGAGTATCCAAGCTCTTTCGCAATCGCTATCGAATATAGTGTGACTTGAAAGGAATGTTGATATAAATATTCATCAAATAAATACGCATCTGTTAGTATTGTTAAAATTTCATCATTACCCTTAACTGCCAACAGTAACTCGTCTACAATTGAGACAATTGCTTTTGATTGTTGGTCAAGCACATAAGAGGCATTTACTGGATTTAAACCATTGATTGATTGGAAAGAATCTTTAATGGTTGAAATTGCTTTATTTCGAATAACAGTTGGAACTGTTTCTTGTACCTCAATACCCTTAGAAATTTTATCGTCAATATATAAATAATGCGTATTTAATTGTTGAAGCCTTTGTATGATACGTTCATTAATGACAACATCTTTCTTTAAAAGAGGATGCCCCGCCTCATTCCAAATGGTTCTTGCTAATACCATTCCTTCTTTTAATACATCGATTGAAATTAATCGCATGACCTTTTCCCCAATCCATTCTTAAAGCGTTTTATCTACTATTACTTAAAGAATCTTTGACCATAATCTATCATAATGTTTCGTAAAAATTCTGGTAGAATATATTTTTTCTTAGCATATTTAAAGCTTGGATAAAAATAACCGAACGTAAACAAATCAAGTGTTACTAATTTATAAATTCGATCATTATCTGCAAGCTTCCCATTGATAAGTAATTGGCGATCTTCATTCATCGAAAAGCCATAAGTTAACATCTTCCCAAAAATAACGCCTCTAAACCCTAATCCTTTTAGCTCAATATATGGCCATTCTTCATTTTTAGATTGCTGAAAAATTTCTTTCATTTCAGCAACTGATAATTCAATCGTACATAAATTTATAGGATGTGGGAAAATTCTATGCAAATCTAGTGCTGTCACTGTTCCCTTAGGTAAACCATCTAAAAAAATACCCGCGTTAAATAACGCACAATCTGCTCCACTTTTCTCTAAAATCGCACGCGCGAACAAATCTGATAATTGCGAATAATGCAACCATTCCTTGTTGTACGATTTTCCCGTAGTGAATACTGGAATATCAAGTAATCGTTTGCCTTCCTTTTCAAAATATTGAACGATTTCATGTTCATTTTTAATCGCAGGCAAATCATTATTATGAATTAATGTATCCTTTTTTTCAACAATTTCCCTAGATTTTGTATCATATTCTAACGTAAGATGGCCAGTATATTGTCCAAATTTCCCTCCACCCGTTAATAAAACGCCATTAATTAGCTTTCCATTAGGGAGAACATGATGTGTATGTGAGCCGAATATAACATCTATTTCTGGGCATTCCTCAGCTAAAAGCTCATCCTCTGTTATCCCTAAATGTGACAAACAAACAATTATATCTACTTCTTTGCGAAGCTGAAGTGCTAAGCGAATGAGTGAACTTCGTGCCTCATCTATCTCCCAGTCTAATTCGTTATAATAAATTTCAAACATAGCCGTTGCTGCAATGGCTGCAACCTTTGTGCCATAAGCAGTTGTTAATACAACATACGGCTTCATCCACGCTGGGTTTGGTACTTGAGAGGCATTCACATTAGCAACTACTACGTCAAAAGTTGCTTCATCATACAAATGGTATAGCTCCTCATGGGACAACGTTATACCTTCATTATTACCAATTGTCACTACGTCGTAGCCCGCTTCATTCAATAATCTCACATTGCCCTTACCGACTGTTGCTTCCGTATAAATATTTGAACGATCTAAATGATCGCCAACATCAAATAAATAACTTGTTTCTCCCATGGTTGTAAGCTTCGTACGCATTTCTTCCACATAGGTTTGCATTCGTGGCCAATACTTAAAATGACTGTGCAAATCATTCGTATGAAATATATGAATTTTTTCCAGCAATTAAGCCACCTCTTCTTTAAAATAGCTTCTATGTCTGTAGAAGACTTTCTATCAAAATCATCTTTACTTTCCGGACCTAATATCACAATAACCCTTCGATAATAGAACGAATTCCTAATAATAATAAAATAACTCGAAGCGCTACTACAAGCGTATCTGATTTAATTCTTTTATTTAATGCGGCCCCTAGCTTTGCTCCAATATAAGCTCCTGGGATAACAGGAATCGTATAGAGCCATGGAACGTGTCCTAAATAAACATGACTCGCTGAATTAACAATCGACGATAAAAATACCATGAACATCGATGTTGCCACTGCAACGTGCGGTGGGAATAAAAATAAAATAATCATGGCAGGCACGATCATCGAGCCTCCACCAATACCAAATAATCCAGAGGCAAAGCCTATGCCAAATGTTAATGCAATGGCAAACCAAATGGGATACCCATATATAAAGGTATTTCCTTCTTTATCTTTGAACTCCTGTTGCATGCCGTTTTTTACAAACCATTCTACAGGTTTCAATCGATCACGTACAAGTAATATCGTCGCTAAAATGATGAGTAAAATACCAAAATACAAATTAAATGATGGTACATCTAGCCCCTTATTTACCCATGCACCCAGCATTGTTCCAGGTATACTTCCTATAAAGAATATCCAACCACTCTTATAATCAACTGTTTTAGATTTCATATAGCTTAATGTAGAGGCAAGTCCAGTAAAAATCATCATGACAACAGATAAACCAACTACTTTTTGAGGAGTGATATCTGGTATCATCCCTAGATTTAACCCAACGTATAAAGTTGCTGGAACTAAGATAATCCCTCCGCCAAGCCCAACCAACGAGCCAATTATCCCAGATAATAATGCTATAATAACTAAAACAAAAAATTCCATTATAGTTCCCCTTCAAACATGTTTAATTGTTTAGGCGCTAACCCTATGTCTTTAATCGCTAGAATACCTTGTAATTCCTTTGCATTTTTCGCAGCATGAAGCCCTGAATTATTATTAAATAATACATATAGATCCTGTACTTCTGATTGGAGATGTTTCAAACGCTGTCCAAGCTGCTGCAATTCTTCACTATTGTAATCATATAAAAAGCGAACCTTCCGCCAGTTCTCGGCATTACCAGTATTACGCCAGCCATGAATGTTACGTCCATGAATACGTACAAGTGCCTTCGTCGCAGTAGCCGTAGGATAAAATGGTACAGAACCTACGCCAGCCTGTGGTTCATCACAAATTGTATGAATAAATTGATGCTCTCGTAAAAAATCCATTGTTTGCTGCACTACATTGTCCGCATACCATGTTCGATTGCGAAACTCAATAGCTACGTCAAAGCCTTTGAGCTGCTGCCTAATATACAATAAATATTGTACATTCTTAGTCTGACAATCAAACCACGGTGGGAATTGTGCTAGTACAATCGCCAGCTTCCCGTGACGTTTAAATTCATTGGCACATTCGATAAAGGCATTAAACATGTCATTTTTTGATTCAAACGGTATGTCGCCACGTAAATGACCAGTCATTCCTTGATAGGCCTTCACAACAAAACGAAAATTTTCGGGTGTATCTTCACACCACTTTCGAACATTCTCTTTAGAAGGTATTGCATAAAAAGAAGTATCTACTTCTACCGTTAAAAAGTGACCTGTATAATCGAATAATTTGTCCTTTGAGGCAGTCACTTCACTATAAAGCGAAGGATGATCACCCCAACCAGTTAATCCAACTATAATCATGTGACCCCCTCCTCTATGTATATTTATCATAGCATATACTTTCTAATGAAATATGAACGTATCGTAAAAAACCTAGCTTATAAACAAGGCATATATGGATATTATCATACAATATATAGGGTCAATTTCCATTTGACTAAAAATTAAAAACCCGGTTAAGTGCATCACGTCCACTTAACCGGGTTTATTATTGATTTAATTAATAAAACTTCACTACATCTTCAAAAGGTAAAGAAGTTTTTTCTCCTGGTTGCTCATTTGGCTCACCGAATGGCATTTGAGCTACAAGGCTCCATTCTGCTGGAATATTCCAAGTTTCTTTAACTTCCTCGTCAATAATTGGATTGTAGTGCTGAATAGATGCGCCAATTCCTTCAGTAGTTAAAGACATCCATGTTGCGTATTGTAGCATAGCATTTCCTTGATGAGACCAGAAAGGGAATTGATCTTTATAAGAAGGAGCATTTTCTTGCATTTGTTCGATTGTTGCTTGATTTTCAAAGAATAAGATTGTTCCTACTCCATCTTTAAAGCCATGTAAACGCTCTTCTGTTGCAGCAAAATTTTCTGCTGGAACACGCGCACGTAATGTTTCTTTAACAATATCCCAAAACTTTTCATGCTCATTATCCATTAAAACTACTACGCGTCCACTTTGCATATTAAATGAAGATGGTGCATGTACACTAATTTTTAATAGCTCTTCCATTTTTTCTTTTGTAATCGCTGCGTTCTTTTTCACTTTACGGATTGAACGGCGATTAATAATTGCTTCTTTTAAATTAGTTGTTGTTACTGACATTTGTAGTTCCTCCAAATTTTAATTAAATTTATATATAGACTTTTCCATGCAGCCTTCATTTGGCTACTGTTTAAATCTAAATTTCCATTTTCTATTTTTTTAATTGCTGATCGATGACTTGCTCTATTCTTTCTTTACTAGCTAACCCTTGGATTATTTCATCACCAATAATTAGTGTAGGAACAGCCGTAATATTTGCTTCTTCATATGCATGCCTTAGAGACTCTTGATGTACTTCACGATATTTACCTGAAAGCAAAGATTTTTTGAATTCGTCTTTTGGCAGACCTACCTCATTTGCTAATTGAGTTAACACGTCTACATCCTCAATATTTTGTTCCTCTTGGAAAAATGCTGTGAAAACTCTATGATGAAATTCATTTCCTTTTTGATATACCTTAGCGAATTGATATCCTTCAAAAGCTAAATTTGTATAAGGATGTGGAGATACACGCGGTAATCGCATATCAATCCCTAGCTTTTTAGCTGTAGGGAGAATATAGGAGTCCCACGAACCTAATTTAGCAGGCTCTTTCCAAGGATCAATTTTAGGATACGGTTTAGGCCTTAATTCAAACGGCATCCATTCTATGTCAATATCCTTTTCTTTTGCAATTTCATCTAATGGCCCTTTTCCTAAAAAACAGAAAGGACAAATAAAATCCGAATATGCTTTTATTTTAAGGGTCATCCAATAAACCTTCCTTTCTCTTTTTGTTGTAACCATAATAGTTACAACTAAGTCAAATAAATAATGCATTCAGACCAATTATACCTCGGCATAATTGCGTCCGAAATCGGCTTTGTGCTGAGACCTGCAGATGTTTTTTGCGCGAAAGCGTAGCGTCAGCAGCAGATGTTTTTTGTGCGAAAGCGCAGTGCTAACGTAGCGTCAGCAACACTGATGCAAGTCAGTTAGCCGTTATCGCATGGATACGATGATTCCTTTCCGATTTCTGCGACATCCACTGATAGAAGTGAAAGGAATGCATTATTTTGATTGTTGAATTTCACGGACTAAAGATGTAATCACTTGTTCCATAGTAATATTAGCCAATACTTGTTCCATTGCTTCTTGTGCTTGCACTAAAATTAGCTCTAACACAGCCTGTATATTTGCACCTATAGGACAATCAGGATTTGGATTTTCATGTAGATGAAATAACTGATCTTCTTCTACAACTTCTACTGATCGAAAAACATCCAACAAAGTGATAGCATCCAGATCTTTAACTAAAGAAGCTCCACCTGTTCCCCTACGCACTTGCACTATACCTGCCTTTTTAAGATAGGATACTATTTTCCTAATCACTACTGGATTTGTATTTACGCTTTCCGCCATAAATTCTGATGTGCAAATAGTCGATGGATTTTGTTTGATGATTGATAAAATATGAACAGCAATTGTAAAACGACTGCTAATTTTAATCTTCATCACCTCCAGCTGTAACCATTATAGTTACAACAAGAAAATAAGTCAACTGTTTTTATAAGCAAATCAGACATGTTGATAAACTATATTTTACTGTGATATCGAAGGCTTATTTACACTGCTGGTTGCTCGCTTAGGAGTCGAGCATCTTCGCTACAATCAACGAATAAGCTATTTCACGCAGTTAATAGTTTTATAGGGAGGTTCATAACAAAGACATCTCTTCATTTTCCTATCTATTCATGTCTGAAAAAATATTATCATTTATCCCTCGGTATAATTGTAGCTGTCGCAATCTTTCGCGCAGATCATGGCATCCGGAATCGCCTTGAGGGATGGATATAAAATGTCTGAGATCACCTGAGTTTGCTCCATGAGCGCGGGTAAATTAGATGGATCAGCGCCAAAATTTTCAGGATTATTCTTACTAGCCAGTAGTTGCATCACCCAAATCGTCGGCTGAGGCGTCCAAATCGCAAAAGCCGATGTGATTAGAACAATAACAAAAAAAACCATTCGTATAAGCTTAGTTAATTTGAGAATTTGCTTTTTTCCTAATCGTTGATGGGATTCTTGTATCTGCGACTTAGAGTAATTTTCATCTACTATACTACATATTTGTCATTTTACAATTTTCTGACTATACAAGGAATTCAAACCTATATAAAATGCCAGGCAATTATGTTTAACAACCTCGCTAGGCGAAAATGAAATGACTTTGCACAATTACCTATACACAAAGCATAAGATAAGTTGATGGATCAATTATGCCCCGGCATAATTACGTCCGGAATCGGCTTTGTGCTTAGGCCTGCAATTATTTTTGGGGCGAAGGTGTCGCTACAACGACACCGATGCAGGTCAGTTAGCCGTTATCACACGGATGCGATGATTTTAGGCTAACATCCTTTATTAATTCCATTCCGATTCCGTGACATCCGCCGAAGGCTTTAGCTTCTTTCAGCGGATGTCTTTTGTACCGAAAGCGTAAGACAGGTACAGGTGTTTGGACACCCGCTGAAAGAAGAGTTAAACAAAAGGAGGACAACGATGTATCCAAATCAATACTATTATCATTATGCTCCACAGCATAATGGTACTTATCCTATGCTAAACGATGCTCAACTTGTAAATGATATTCAGAAGGCAATTAATGCTGAATATAGTGCCATTGCTTGTTATGAGAAGTTAGCTAAGATGGCTCCTACCGAGGATGAAAAGAATAGAATACTTGAGATTCAAAAGGATGAACTACGCCATCTCGAGGAATTTAGCAAACTTTATACGAATTTAACAGGAAGAAAGCCTTCTTATCAAATAATTGAGGAATGTCCGGACAACTATAGGGCTGGAATCGAATTTGCTTTTAAAGATGAACAAGAAGCTGTTGATTCTTATTTAGATATAGCAGATAAAGCAAATGATCCGATGATTAAAGAAAGATTTCGACGTGCAGCAGCGGACGAGCAAAATCACGCTGTATGGTTTTTGTTTTTTTTTTCAAAAAGCCCCGAGATAAATAGGGAAACTCAAAATGACAGTGATCAAGATACATTACTGCCTTCTACATTGACGTCTCCTCAACTGTTTGGTGAAAACTTAGCTCAATCTATTTTTGATCATTTTCTAGGAAACTTTAACTTTTTTAATAATACATTGGGGCATATAAATGCTTTATTGCCATTTTCCGAACGTAATTGGGTACCGTTTTCTAATAACGAATCGCAGTTATTCGTAACAAACTTAGAAAACAATAAAATAGCCTATGTGGCTAGGAGTCAGAAGGAAAAAGACAATGTATCTATGTCCGAAACCTTTATTGCATATAATATTCCTAATACAGGTTTTCCAACTGTTTTCCCTCAACTTTATAACGGCTCTTTAAACCATCAAAACAACATTAGGTACTTACCTTGAAGATCAAAAGAAGGAGACGATTTTCAATGTTCGTCTCCTTCAATCTAAACGCTATGCAGATTTTTTACCTTTATATCCAAAAAATAATATTACATAATTTCTTTAAGAAAATCCCTTTTATTAAAACTTTATTTACTTTCTTTCCATAAAGACAATGCGAATATCCAATTTGGATCTCCATATCCTTGATAACTTTGCACAGCTTCATATATTTTCCCTTGATGCTCTACTTTATCACCTTTTGTGTACGCCTTATATGGACTCCATTGCTCATAAGTCGACCCTTGCTCTTTTGTAGTCACAGTGAAAATAGAACTTTTATTAGATTCATTTCCTGCTGCATCAACGGCAGTAACTGCATACGTATATGTTGTATTGGATTGTAGATTCATGTCCATAAAGGAAGTAGTTTTCGATGTTCCAACTACAGTCAGTTGCCCTACTTGTGTGCCTCGATATATAACATAGTGGTCAACTGCTACATTATCCTCTGATGCCCCCCACATTAAGTCTACACTTGAGGATGTTACTCCCATCGCATGAAGTGAAGTTGGTTGCGTTGGTGCTTCTGTGTCCGGAACTGCATTCATTGTCTCTACAGCTATAGACTCACTTTCTTTCGAAATATTTCCAGCGGCATCCACTGCCTTTATTGTATATGTATATTTTGTATTCGCTTTTAAATTTTTATCTGTGAATGTTGTTCCCGGTAAAGTTCCAATTGCTTTACCATCGCGTAATACTTGATATTCTTTTACCCCTACATTGTCTGTAGAAGGATTCCATTTTAGCTCAACACTGTTAGAAGTAACTTTCATTGCTTGCAATCCATTCGGTTGACTTGGAGCTTCTTTATCCACATCCACATTATTTACCAAATTTACATCAATTACATTATAGAAAGCATTTGTAGTATCAGCTACATCCCAAACAGCTAGAATCACGTGGTAGCCACTACGGTCAGTTGGCACGTTAATTGTATGAGTTAAATTATTTGATGCAGCAGTACCATTATGTTCAACAGTTCCAATTGGCTCAAGATCAGCACGGGTTAATGGTTTATTAGGATCCCATCCCTTTTTCGTAATATAATAGTGCCACTTGCTTGTTAAATGCGGCGCAGTGTACTTCCATGTAAAGGTATTTGGTCCACCTGTAATCGTATTCTTAAACCAGCGATTTACGGATTGTTGATCGAGGATGCCACCAAACATACCTCCTGCAGATGCAATTTTACCATCAATTGGTCCACCTTGTGGAAATCCTTTTGGTGCCTCTAAGCTCTGTGGCTCATACATAACGTTTCCACAGCTTAAGTTAAGACCGCCATAATTTTGGTTACATAAAGCGGCACGGCTAGCTGGTTTTTCAACAAACCCATGTGCATATGCATTTGGCGCCATTGCCATCCCCATGATTCCAGCTGCTAATATGGCAGCACTTATGCCCTTTTTACTTTTACTTAATTTTGCGAATTTAGTATTCATATAAGTAGTCTCCTTATCTTTGAAAATGTATTTCTACTCGTATGATAGCTATGGATTAAAAATTAGGCAAACTATGTATAAATGTTATAAAAGTCGCATTGTACTGTTATGTTTTTTCGCAAAAGAAGTATATTAATAGCTCTAAATATAGTAATTTTCTTATAATAATGTGCCTTTTCATTTAAAAAAGCTATATATTTTACCAAAGTGTTCATAAAATATTCAAATTAAAATTTGTCAATTTATGATCTTCTCCACAAGTTTTTATTCGCGTAAAAAAGGTTAGTAAGCTATGTGAACAACATCCGCATAAAAAAATCGAGTGCACTGCACTCGATTTCTACAAAGGAAATTTGTGGACAATAAGGGGTTTGGCTTTAGCGTAAAACCCTTATTTACCTCGTTTATCGGCGTATTATCCGATAGAACCTTCCATCTCAAACTTGATAAGACGGTTCATTTCTACTGCGTATTCCATTGGTAATTCTTTTGTGAATGGCTCGATGAAGCCCATTACGATCATTTCTGTCGCTTCTTCTTCAGAAATACCACGAGACATTAAGTAGAATAATTGTTCCTCTGATACTTTTGAAACTTTCGCTTCATGCTCTAAAGAAACATTATCATTTAAGATTTCGTTGTATGGAATTGTATCTGAAGTAGATTGGTTGTCCATGATTAACGTATCACATTCGATGTTAGCACGTGCACCACTTGCTTTAGGGCCAAAACGAACTTGACCCATATACGTTACCTTACCACCTTGTTTAGCAATCGATTTAGAAACGATTGTTGAAGATGTGTTTGGTGCCATATGAATCATTTTTGCACCTGCGTGTTGATGTTGACCTTTACCTGCTAGTGCGATTGATAATGTCATACCACGAGCGCCTTCACCTTTAAGGATACAAGCTGGGTACTTCATTGTTAACTTAGAACCGATGTTACCGTCGATCCATTCCATTGTACCGTTTTCTTCAACAACTGTACGTTTTGTTACAAGGTTGTAAACGTTGTTTGCCCAGTTTTGAATCGTTGTATAACGGCAGTACGCATCTTTACGTACAACAATTTCTACTACCGCTGAGTGTAAAGAGTTTGTAGTGTAAACAGGAGCTGTACAACCTTCAACATAGTGTACGTGAGCACCTTCATCTACAATAATTAACGTACGTTCGAATTGACCCATGTTTTCAGAGTTAATACGGAAGTATGCTTGTAATGGCGTTTCCACTTTTACACCTGGTGGTACATAGATGAATGATCCACCTGACCAAACAGCTGAGTTTAGTGCAGCAAATTTGTTATCCGTGTAAGGAATAACTTTGCCCCAGTATTGTTTGAAAATATCTTCATTTTCACGTAAAGCTGAGTCAGTATCTTTGAACACAATACCAAGGTCTTCAAGGTCTTTTTTCATGTTGTGATAGACAACTTCTGATTCGTACTGAGCAGATACACCTGCCAGGTATTTTTGCTCTGCTTCTGGAATACCTAATTTATCAAAAGTAGCTTTAATTTCATCAGGTACTTCATCCCAAGATTTTTGTGTAGCTTCTGATGGTTTTACGTAATACGTAATTTCATCAAAATCTAAATCTCCTAGGTCGCCACCCCATTGCGGCATTGGTTTTGTATAAAACGTTTCAAGTGCTTTTAAGCGGTATTCAAGCATCCACTCTGGCTCTTGTTTCATAGTTGAAATTTCACGGACGATTTCTTCAGTTAAACCACGTTTTGAACGGAAAATTGATACGTCCTTGTCATGGAATCCGTATTTGTAATCGCCAATATCAGGCATTTTTTTAGCCATCGTTTCTCCTCCGTTCATGCATTATTGTTATCTTGTTTCAAGCTCAGTTATCTTGCTTTGAGTGAAAGCACCTATAGTGACTTTCACCCAAATTTAGATATTATTGATTTACACCTTTTTCCATTGCTTTCCAAGCTAATGTCGCACATTTAATACGTGCCGGAAATTGAGAAACACCTTGCAGTGCCTCAACATCCTCAAGGTCATATTTTTCGCTATAGTCTTCGCCCATCATCATTTTAGAAAAAATTTCAGCAAGCTCTAATGCTTCCTCTACTTTTTTCCCTTTAATGAGCTGCGTCATCATGGAAGCAGAAGACATTGAAATTGAACAGCCCTCACCGTCAAACTTCGCATCTTCTACAATACCGTCAGTCACTTTTAGCGTTAAGTGAATACGGTCTCCACAAGTCGGATTATTCATATCGATAGTAACAGCATCTTCTTCAATAGATCCTTTATTACGAGGATTTTTATAGTGATCCATAATGACTGAACGATATAGTTGATCTAAATTATTAAAAGACATCGCCAAAATACTCCTTCGCAGAACGTAACCCTGCAACTAGGCGGTCAATATCTTCCTCCGTGTTATATAGATAGAAGCTTGCACGCGCTGTCGCTACTTGTTGAAGACATTTCATTAGTGGCTGTGCGCAATGATGTCCTGCACGAACAGCAATACCATTCATATCAAGAACCGTTGCCACATCATGTGGATGTACATCGTCTAGGTTAAACGTTACAAGTCCACAACGTTTCATTGGGTCACGTGGGCCGAAAATTTTAAGTCCGTCAATTGTTTCAAGCTGATTCATCGCGTAGCCTGCAAGTTTATGCTCATGCTCCGCAATGTTATCTAGCCCAATTTCAGTTAAGAAATCAATAGCGGCTCCTAAACCTACTGCACCTGCAATAATAGGAGTTCCACCTTCAAACTTCCACGGTAATTCCTTCCACGTTGAATCGTAAAGTCCAACAAAGTCAATCATTTCGCCACCAAATTCAATTGGCTCCATCTTTTCAAGGTGTTCCTTTTTACCATATAGTACACCTATTCCAGTTGGTCCGCACATTTTATGACCTGAGAATCCTAAGAAATCTACATCTAAATCCTGTACATCGATTTTCATGTGTGGTGCTGCTTGTGCACCATCCGCTACCATTACAGCACCATTAGCATGCGCGATTTTAGCGATTTCTTTAATCGGGTTAATCGTTCCAAGGACGTTTGACGCCATTGACACCGACACAATTTTTGTTTTAGGTGTTATTGTCGCACGAACCTTTTCTAGGTTAAGTGTGCCATCCGCTTCAAGCTCAATATATTTCAGTGTTGCATTTTTTTCCTTTGCTAGTTGTTGCCAAGGAATAATATTAGAGTGGTGCTCCATGTGAGTAATAACAATTTCATCACCTTCAGCAACATTAGCACGACCATAGCTTGATGCAACTGTATTTAAAGCAGTTGTAGTACCGCGAGTAAAAATAATTTCTTGTGTTGATGTAGCATTAATAAAATTACGAACCTTTTCACGCGCCCCCTCATACTTGTCAGTTGCACGGTTCCCTAATGTATGCACACCACGGTGAACATTGGAATTATCGAATTCATAATAATGCTTCATTGCTTCAATCACTTGAATAGGCTTTTGAGAAGTTGCTGCGCTATCAAGGTAAACAAGCTTATGACCGTTTACTTCCTGATCTAAAATTGGGAAATAGCTTTTAATGTCTTTATTCATCATTAGCGAACTTTCCTTTCAATAACCTCCGTCAGTTGCTTTTGAACTCCTTCGATAGGTAATTGCTTAACAACTGGCGCAAGGAATCCATGGATAACAAGGCGCTCTGCTTCTGCTTTCGAGATACCACGACTCATTAAGTAGTATAGTTGTAGCGGATCTACTCGACCAACAGATGCTGCGTGTCCTGCTGTTACATCGTCTTCATCGATCAATAGAATTGGGTTTGCATCGCCACGAGCTTTTTCAGAAAGCATTAACACACGTGATTCTTGCTGCGCATCCGCTTTTGTCGCACCGTGTTCGATGTAACCAATACCATTAAAGATTGATTGTGCTGCATCTTTCATTACACCATGCTTTAAGATATGACCATTTGAGTTCTTACCCCAGTGACGAACCTCAGTAGTAAAGTTAAGTTTTTGTTCACCGCGACCAACAACTACTGTTTTTGTATCAGCATGAGAACCGTCACCGATTAGATGTGTAATGTTTTCAGAAATAGTATCTGAGTCATTCATTAAGCCAAGAGCCCAATCTACTTTCGCATCACGAGCTAGTCGTGCACGACGATTTACATAAGTAGTATATCCTTTCGCAAGTACATCAACCGCACCGTAAGTTACTTGTGCATTGTCTTGAACTACTACTTCTGCAATAATGTTTGCTTGACCTTTTGCTTCTTCAACTGTTGAAATATATGTTTCAACATAAGTTACAGCTGAATTTGCTTCAGCAACAACTAACACGTGGTTATATAATGAAGCTTCTGCATTATCATTTAAGAATACTACTTGAAGCGGCTGTTCGATAATGACATTTTTAGGTACGTATACGAACACACCACCGTTAACAAGTGCCGCATGAAGCGCTGTTAATTTATGCTCATCAACTTTTACAGCTTCTGTCATAAAGTACTTTTTAACAAGGTCGCCATGTTCACGAACCGCTGTTAAAATATCTGTAAAAATAACACCTTTATCAGCTAGTTCTTGTGATGTTTTAATGAAAGCTGGTGTGTTATTGCGTTGAACATAAAGATTTTCTTGTGCCTCAAAATCAATTAAACCTTTTGCTTCTTCTGGTAATGCATCAAGTGAAGAGAATCCTTCACTGTCAACTGTGTGAGTTGGGAAATTTACGAAATCCCATTTTGTAATATTTGTTCTGTCTGGTTTTGGCAAATCTAAACCAGTTACTTTGTCTAGTGCTGCCGCGCGAAGTTCTGTAAACCAAGCCGGTTCTCCATTTGCTTCCGAGAACGAGCGCACGTCCTGTACTGTTACAGGCAAGTTAAGTTCCACTGTCATGCTAGTTCGTCCTCCCTCTTATGCTTCTTGTTCTTCAGTTTCTTCTTCGATACCTAATTCTTTTTTAATCCAGTCATAGCCTTCAGCTTCTAAACGTTGCGCTAATTCTTCTCCACCGGATTTAACAACGCGACCTTGCATCATTACGTGTACATGGTCTGGTGTAATGTAGTTAAGTAGGCGTTGGTAGTGAGTGATCATTAAGCAGCCAAATCCTTCTCCACGCATTGCATTGATTCCTTTAGAAACAACTTTTAGTGCGTCAATATCAAGACCAGAGTCAATTTCATCTAAAATTGCGAAAGCTGGTTTAATCATCATTAATTGAAGAATTTCGTTACGTTTTTTCTCACCGCCAGAGAAACCTTCATTTAAATAACGTTGTGCCATATCTTCGTGCATTTCAAGGAAATCCATGTTTTTATCTAATTCACGGATAAATTTCATTAGAGAAATTTCATCGCCCTCTTCACGGCGTGCATTAATAGCTGAGCGTAAGAAGTCAGCATTTGTTACACCAGCGATTTCAGAAGGATATTGCATTGCTAGGAATAAACCAGCTTTAGCACGCTCGTCCACTTCCATTTCTAGTACATTTTCGCCATCAAGTTCTACTGTACCAGAAGTTACTTCATATTTAGGATGACCCATAATTGCAGAAGCTAGTGTTGATTTACCAGTTCCGTTTGGTCCCATGATTGCATGAATTTCATTTGTATTAATTGTAAGGTTTACGCCTTTTAAAATCTCTTTCCCGTCGATTTCAACGTGAAGATCTTTAATAACTAAAGTTGACATGAAAATACCTCCATAGTGTGTTCAGTGAATGGTGAACCATTCCTTAATTATCATCATTCTAATCTTAACTGAAAATCGTTCTCTATGCAAACCATTTCAATCACTTTCATTTTCCTCTGAAACAATCCTTAATAATAAAGAGTTTGTAAGCATTTTCAGATTATTGCTAATCGTCATTGACAATGAGAATCAACTTTCCTCATTTTCAATGAAATAATTCTAATTGAGAATCAGTTTCATCTAGCTACATAGTGAAAACCCTGCAGAAAGTGCGAATTGTAGCTGTTTTGTGACAAAAATGTATAAATAACAATACCAATACTATAACCATTTTTATTAGAATGGAATCAAATAAAGGAAAAACTCTCGAGAGTACTAGTTAATATAAAGTGGGGTTGATTTCCGTTCCGGGTGGGCCAAAATTATTATTTTTCCCTTTGCCTATTTTATATAGATTGTTCCTTGAAAATATCGATTATGATTGAATATGCAGTTTCAGGAGGCGGTCAAAATGTGGAGATTTGTGTATGTATGCAGACCAACAAACTTTATTATTTAAGACACTAAGGTCTTTATCTAAAAGGGGGAAGTAATTAATATAGAAGTACAGATATAAAAGAAGAAACGGCATAAAATATTATACCAATACCAAAACTCAACGACAGCTTATTGATTTCTCTCAAATCACCCGATTCCTTTTTCATCTCTTTGTAAAATTTTGTCGTCATAAACACGCCGCCCATCAATAACACGGCACAACCGATAGACGCAACGATGTCCACTCCTACAGCTTTACCCATTTCGATGGCCGCTACCGCTATAAAGTATATGCAAGCAGCAAACAAATATAGAGCTTTTTCCTTCCTCTCTAATTTTCCACTTTTCTTTTTCTCCACTTTATACCAATTCTTCAAATCTTCTTGCGACACATACTGCGCAACAATGGCTTCTACTTGTTTCGCACATTTTTTTGAACTTTGACCATATAAAAACCTTCGTATTCTTCAGACGACCGCTTTAAAATATCTTTTATTCTTATTTCAAACGGAATGCTACTTTTCTCTAAGTGTTCGATAATTGCTAGGACACCTCTTACGAATAAGTTAAATTACGCTTAATTATACTATTCCATTCGCCTTTTCCATCAATCCAAAATATTCCACAACCTTTTAAATATCTGACTCTTTCATTTAACAACAATCTTTGAGAAAACTGCCTTCTTCTTACTTCCTTGAGCTCCAATGAAGTTACTAGCATCTCCTTCAATTAAAACTTGCTAGCCAACATTTGTTTATTTACAATCATTTTTCATCTTAATAGTATATAATTGAGATATAATCAATCGTATTTTTCGATTAATAGAGGTGAAGATCTAGTGGAGTTACGTCAATTACGTTATTTTGTTGAAGTTGCTGAGCGTGAACACATTTCAGAAGCTGCCGTACATCTTCATGTTGCTCAATCTGCAATAAGCCGACAAATTGCTAATTTAGAAGATGAATTAGGCACACCACTTTTTGAACGTGTCGGACGAAATGTTAAATTGACACCGATTGGAAAAATATTTCTCGAGCACACTATTACTGCTTTAAAAGCCATCGATTTTGCCGCAAAGCAAGTTGAAGAATATTTAGATCCTGCTAAAGGTACGATAAAAATCGGTTTTCCAACGAGCTTGGCTAGCTATGTATTGCCAACTGTTATTTCAGCCTTTAAGCGTGAATATCCAGATTTGCAATTCCAGCTCCGCCAAGGCTCCTATCGTTTTTTAATTGATGCAGTCAAAAATCGTGAGTTAAATTTAGCTTTTTTAGGCCCTCTTCCACCAAAGGACGAATCGATCCATTCAACAATATTATTTACTGAAAATATTGCCGCATTACTGCCAGCAAAACATCCATTAGCCAAAAAAGAAAGTATTCAGCTTGCCGATTTACGTAACGATTTATTTGTATTATTCCCAGATGGATACATATTACATAAAGTAGCTATCGATGCCTGCCGAGCTGCCGGCTTCTCGCCAAACGTCATCTCCGAGGGTGAAGACTTAGATGCACTAAAGGGTCTTGTCGCTGCAGGCATCGGGGTCAGCTTATTACCAGAAAGCTCACTGTATGATTCAACTGCTCGCTTCACAGTAAAAGTACCGATTAAAGCACCAGCGATTCCAAGAACAGTCGGTATTATTTCACCTGTAAACCGTGAAATTGCACCATCAGAAAAAATATTTTTAGACTTCGTGACAAATTTCTTTTCACGCCTTTCTCAATTCCAATAAAAAAATCGCCGTAGCTGGCGATTTTTTTTGGTTTAAGGTGCTTCCATACTTCAGTTCGGCGGTTTTATCCACGACTTTGGCGGTTTTATCCGTCACCTCGGCTCTTCTTTCCGTCGCTCTTGCCTTTCCATCCGTCACCTCGGCAATTCTATCCGCAACTTTGGCTGTTCTATCCACGATTCTGTCGTTTCTATCCACGGCTTTGACTGTTCTATCCACGATTCTGACGTTTCTATCCACGACTTTGGCGGTTTTATCCGTCACCTCGACTCTTCTTTCCGTCGCTCTGGTTTCCATCCGTCACTTCGGCTCTTCTTTCCGTCGCTCTTGCCTTTCCATCCGTCACCTCGGCTCTTCTTTCCGTCGCTCTCGCCTTCCATCCGCATCTTTGGCTGTTCTATCCACGATTCTGACGTTTCTATCCACGACTATGACTGTTCTGTCTGTCACTCCGGCAATTCTTTCAATCATTCCTTTGATTGTTCGTTAATCCATTGTAACGTTTTTGAGCCTAGACCTCCGGCACGCCATAAAACAACCTCATGGTAACTTCTCTTTTGCACGTGCGCTGTCCATTTTTTAAGTGTTTCAAGATCGGCATACCAAACTTCATGCTTAACATTTTGTTCATCTAAAAAAGTGAAATAAGCCGCACCACTTGCTTGATCGCGATGTTTAACCGCTTTCGTTTTGTTTAGTAAGTCCTCTGCCTCTACCTCCGTTAAAGCAACCGTCTTGCCTTTATTTACCCATTGGAATCCGCCGGTTGAAAAAGCAATCGCTAATTTTTGATTAGACTTCTTAATTTTTTTTACTAAGTCATTTAAAAATGAAAAGGTTGCCTTTGCACCTGGGCCACTATGATATCCGTGCACATTATAAGCCATCACTGTATATTTTGGCCCATTCGGTAATTTAACATTAAATGGAAACTCCGGCTCTAGTACGACATGTAATGAAACATCCTTTTTTAATAGCTGTTCATAAAGTTCCTCTATGAAATGGACGTACTTAGAGATATCCTCTTTAGCAACCTTTTCATAATCAATTTCGATACCATTCACATTGTATTGTTCAACAACCTGCATAATATTATCAATATGTCGCTGCCTTGATGATGCATCTTGAAACAACCGATGTAATAACGCACTATCCTTCTGAACTATTGGGGCGTTATCTGTAACATAATCGTTAATTAACGTGAGTATAACATGATGTGATTCATTAAATTGTTGCTGTGTTTGTTTCAATGTTTCTATCGCATCTTCAGTGAATAATAATTGGTCATTCTCATTAAAATAAGCACCAAAAACGTGAATGTCTTGTAAGCCCTGTTGTGAATTTTTCACATCCTCGATGGCAGATTTATTTTGCCATTCAGGTAACCAAATAGACAATTGAAGCTTGTCTTTGTACTTCAACCCTTCCCTTGCCTTAACAGGTGCTTCTTTGCTATTACTACAAGCTGTAATAATTAGTAGTGCTATACAGATAAACAGAATAATTTTTTTCACTTGAATCTAGTTCCCCCCGTTTTAGAAGGTTTCAATAAAGAAATCAACAACATTATTAAATAAAGTCAATGTTTTGTGCTTTACTTTATCGAATTTCGTATATTGGTTAGTAAAAAGCGTCTGATCGTTAACATCTGTAATCAAAATATCTTCGATGAATGTATCATAAATATCATCTGCATACTGTTCATGCGATGTTTCCTTTTTGCTGAACAACGCACCAAATCCAATTTTAGATCCTTGAATGTCAGGATTTACTTGAATTGTCTTGGATAATACCTTATCTACACCTATGTTAATTTTACCATTTTCTACATAAATGTTAAATACTCTCGTTTTTGTTAAGTTTCTTGGATACTCTTCCTCGTCAATTCTAGAGCCTTTTTGCGTATCCAGATAATCGTATACAGTAGCCTTATTAAATGCATACTCTTCTTCATTCCACTTTATTTCGTTTAACGGAAAACGTTCTTTCTCAACAACGCTTGATTCTGGTGATTTTTCAGAAACAACAATCTCATTATCTATTAATGCCACACGAATATAGCTATTATATTTTTCATCATAGTTTAAATAAATAGATTGTTGTCCTACGACATTCCCTTTAAAGGCAAAGTTTATATTATAGTTCTCTGGCAGAGTTTCCTTCAATATTACCCGTCCTTCACTAGAAGGTTCCGATGTTATTGTAATCTCATTATTTTCAAATTCTGCTGCCCCCTTCAATACTGACCATTCTTTTGCCCGTTGATGATCTCCGACTTCAAATTCTACATTTTGCTTACTAGCTTGGCGGATTTTCATCATCACATGATTGGTAGACCAATAGGGGGATACTTGTAATCTACTTAAATTGTAGAGATTAGCATCCGCATCATTATATGCCCCTAGCTCCAAATTGAAATGCATTTTAAATATATCTTTAATTTCTTTAGTATTCGCACTTTCAACTAACGAATCCATATTATTATAAAGTGAGTTGGCATGCATAATAGCATAGACCTTTGGAACTTCTCCTAATTCCTCCTCATAAATATCATGCATTAGCTTGTAATCTTTTCGGATACGCTTTTCCATTTCTTGTCGCGTTTCACTCGGAATCATATATTGATTGCGAATGAAGTCCATTAAATAATGATTATAATATTCGATAGTCGTTTTATTCGGCACATTATTTTCATCTTTTACACCTAACGACTGTCCTTTATCGTTATACATATTAATATATGTCAGACGGTACCCATTAGAGCCCAACTCCCAATAGCCACTTTTCTTCATGAGTAATAAGTCTTTCGGCTTTAAAAATTTGTTGTCCCGTGTATCCATTTTATTGGCGTACGTAAACATGGTAGCTTTATAATTTAGATCCTCCATGATGTTTTGAGCAAATATACTAGAATCTGTACGTCCATCTTCAAATGATAAATACAACGCCTTTTCTGGCAATGGTTTGTTTTTCTGATAAAAATCTAAAATATCCTGCTGAGTAACGGTTGTATAGCCTTGACTTTCAAGCAGTGCTAGTTGTTTTCTCAAATTCTCTTTAGATACATATTTTGGAGATTCACCCCTGCTCACCCCAAAATATGATAATGCGATAAAACCATCTTTATTCACTAAAGGAACCGTTTCCTCTACCCTTTTATCCGTTAAAAATACCACACGTATTAAAATAACAGCTAAAAATACAACGATAATCGTTTGAACAATTGATCGTATTATTTTCCTTCGATTCTTTTTAGCTGGATTTAATACAACATTTTTTTCACTCATTCCTTCTCACCCATTTTGCTAATTTTTAGAATCGAAAATCGAGATTTTCGTAATTTTTGTTTTTCTAATTTCTTTTCTTTGGCGATGACATCTTGAGGTGTTTCTCTCGTACCCCAAGTTGATTTCCAAAATGTAACCCATGCAACAGGCATTTGCCACAGCAAAATAAATTCATAGAAAAGTACAAAGATAAAACCAAACGTCCACAATTTACTTTTTTTAAAGAAAAGATGGGCTAAGCTCATTAACATTGCCATCAATAACAAGCCCATTAAAAATGTAGTTGGAAAAATGCCATGCATAATTGGCACATAAACTAAATTGTAAACAACAACAATAGGCGCTGCTATTGGTACGATTAAACCGATGATGAAGAAAAGAAACATAAAAGGTTCCTTCTTCCACATAAATAAAAATGCTCGTAACGATTCGCGTAGCCATGATCGTTTCCATCTCATTTGTTGAGATAAAAAGACTTTTGTATCGGATGGAACAATTGTAGAACATACAGCATTGTCCTGATATCCCGTTCGATGTGTTTTCAAAATATAGTTTGTCATACTACGGTCATCCCCGAATGTTGCAGGCTGTCCAAGAAATTTTTGGTTTAACCATGCTGTCTCGTTCTTCAAAATAAGCTCTTTTCGATAACATGCTAAAGGACCAGATAAACAAGTGACTGTATCGAACCAAGATTCAGCAGCTTTCATGATCCGAAAGGCTATATAATAGCGAACTGTTTGCAATTTTGTCAGAGCATTTGTAAATTTATTTTCCACTTCTGTTCTTCCAGCCACACCACCCATTTTAGGATCTTGGAAAGGCTGTACTAAATTTCGAATGGCATGAGGTTCTAAAAAACTATCAGAATCTACGAAAACAACTAAATCATGTTTAGCAAGATGCACCCCTGCCACTAAAGCCTCTCGTTTCCCCCCATTTTGAGGTAGTTTATAGAAGCTTAAACGATCCTCCGTTTTAAAACGCTCACCCTCGTTATAAATAAGGTCAATCATTTCTTTTGCTTTTTCCTCAGTTTTATCTGTTGAACAATCATCTACAACAATAACCTCTAGTTTGTCTACAGGATAATACTGATTAATACAACTTAACACTGTTCTATGAATCCATTGTTCTTCGTTAAATACTGGAATAATAATAGAAACGCCTGGTTCAAACTTAGGGTTTATCGGAACAGTCCTATAGAAAATACCAAATATATATCTACTTAAAAGAAAAGTTGCAGCAATAATACTATATAGATATAAGAATTTATTGAATCTAAAATAAATGACACTTTCAGCCCGCATTAACATAACGATTAGAGAAACTACCAATAAAAATATACTTGCCATAAAGATTGATAGTCCCCATCGTTTTTTTATCATATAGTCATTTAAAGGCTGTAAAAATTCACATGCATAATAGCATCTAGTTTCACCATCTACTTCTTTTGTAAAGTGACGAACAACTTTCGCTTTTACCTTTACCTTCGATTCATAGCCCTCCGGCATCGCACCACCAGGTATGGTGAATTTCATCGTAATAATTTCATCTATTAAAAAATTATTAGGACTATTTGAAAATACAAGGATACCCGTTACCGAAATATCCTCCGCATAATGTTTGTCACTACCCTTTTGCTTTGCTCTTTTAATTTGTACTTCAAAATTCGTTTCATAGCGTAAACTTAACAGCTGTAAACGATATATTTCATTGACATCTGTAGGATCGATTTCTTCCTTTTGATACGAAGCACCTCGACGATTAACGAGATTTCGTACATGTTCTGGGTCAGGAATATTCGATAAAATGCGTCGATCAGAGCGTGGTATCGTTAAAATCTCTTTTTTCTTATTCATGATTATCAATTCACTTTCTTATTTGAATCTTCTTCAATCCAAGTCGACATTTTCGCAAAACTATACCCATCTTTTTGCAGCTTTTCAATGATTAATGGCAATGCTTCAACTGTTTTTGTACCGTCTAAAATGTGCATAACAATCACCTTTCCTGGAGCAATTCTAGTCATCACACGATTATAAATATCTCGAACGGTATATTTTAAATTCCAATCGAATGATGCTATATCGTACATAGCAATAGATTTAACACCTGTAGCGGCAATAATTTTCGCTGACTCCTCATTAATAGCACCTTTATTAGGTCTGAAATACAGCAAAGGTTCTTCCTGTAAGGCATATGTTAACGCCTTATGTGCCATCACGACATCCTGTTGTAACTCTTCTGGTGTCATTGTCGTAACATCAAGGTGATTGTAAGAATGGCTTGCGACCTCATGTCCTCTCTCAACAATTAATCGTGCTAATTGCGGATCCTTTTCTACACCTTTGCCAATTAAAAAGAATGTAGATTGAACATGATACTTATCAAGAACATCTAAAATTTCTTTAATTCTCTCCTCACTTGCCCAATCATCGAAGGTTAAAGCAATTTCTTTTTTTGAAGTATTTTTACGGTAGAACATATTTGGTTTAACATTTTTGTAATCTGGGTTCATTTTAATAGCATCATAGCCTGCAATTTCCTCTAAGGATTTTGCTAAATATCGTTCAGCTAATACATCCGTTAATGTAGAGAAAACGTATCCTTTTTCTTCCCCTACTTTAGACAGTAGTGGTATAACATCAATAATCGCAGGATTAATGTACGTGTTTAAATGAATAACAGATCCGCTGTTGATAAAGCGATGAATATAATCCACTATTTCCTCAGCACTTTGCATATTTCGATCTTTCGGATTAATGGAAGACTCTACAACTCCCTTCATATTGAGGGTTTTAGCCGCTAAACGCATATTGTCAGTTGAGTCACCGGAACGACTACGAACGTATTTCGGTGTATAACCTAATTGCTCTTCAAAAACTTCATTCGCTAAATAAATTTCTTTATACGTTTCTTCATAATTTAAATCAGTCATTTCAGTAAATGTTAATGTTCCGTTTTCTACCTCGTGACCTTTAGTTAAAATGTCCTTCACTAACTCCGGATCTTGCGCTACTCGTGTACCTTCTACAAAGAATGTTGCCTTCATGTTAAATTGATCTAATACCTTTAATAGACGCTGCATTGTTTCATTGTCTGCAAGCCCATTAAAGGTTAATGCTACCTTTGGACTAATAATGCCTATGTGACTATAAGTATCACTCATCGTCCCATCATGTTCCTTTACCTCAATTGTTGAATCAACTGGTTTAATCTGATTTTGAGTAGACGATTGACACCCAGCTAAAAATAAAATGATTAATAGACTACATAATTTTAGTCGTATCATTTCTAAAGAATCCCCTTATAATTTGTAATAATTTTCACTTTTAAATAGATATTGGGTGTTTCTCGTATCAAAAATTAAAGCAGCATGTTGATCAATTAATAAATAATCAATAGTTGCATGATTCGTTAAAATGACGACAGCATCAGCTTTTTGAATTAATTCTCGTGTTAGTGAAACAGTGTTAAAAATGTCGTTATCAACTGAAAATGTTCCGATAAATGGATCAACAACCTTTAGATCACACTGCTTTTCCTTTAATTTCTTAATAACATGTAGTGCTGGTGATTCTCGGAAATCATTAATATTAGGCTTATAAGTAATTCCAATAACTACAATCTCTGCTTCACTTATTTCTTTTTCCTGTGCATTTAAATAATTTTCTAGTCTTTCAACTACAAAGTTCGGCATGGAATCATTAATTTTATCTGCTGCCTCAATTAATGTTGCAGAAATACCATGCTGCTGGCCGGCCCATAATAAATATTTAGGGTCTACTGGTATACAATGACCGCCAACTCCAGGGCCAGGTGTAAATGGCATAAAACCATAAGGCTTTGTTGAGGCGGCTTCAATAACTTCCCACACATCAATATCCATCTTATGGCAAATCTGACTTAATTCATTGACTAGGGCAATATTAATTTGTCGAAATGTATTTTCTAGTAACTTTTCCATTTCAGCAACGTTTGGACTTGTTACAGCAAACACATTTGTATTGATTACTTTTTCATAAAAAAGCTTGGAAACTTCTAAACAAGCTGCTGTTATGCCGCCAACTACTTTAGGCGTATTGGAAACTGAAAAATTTAAATTCCCAGGGTCCACACGTTCAGGAGAATAAGCTAAAAATATATTTTGTCCAATAACGAAGTTACCTTTTTCAAGAATTGGTTGAACTATTTTTTCGGTTGTTCCAGGGTAAGTTGTACTTTCAAGAATTATTAAAGTATTAGGGGACATGTTTTGTTCGATTGCATTAGCTGCATCAACAATATACGAGATATTAGGTGTTCCATCTGCAGTCGTAGGTGTCGGTACACAAATAATAATGACATCTACATGTGCAAGTTTAGAAAAATCATTTGTCGGCTCAAGGTTCTCTTCATAAATTGCTTTTTCGATGATTGCATTAGACATATCAGCAATATAGCTAACACCACTTTTTAATTTAGAAATTTTTTCATTGTCTTTATCGAAACCAATTACTTCAAAACCTTTATTGACGATCTCCAAGGCTAATGGGAGCCCCACATAGCCAAGTCCAATAACCCCAATTGTAGCACTTCTTGTTTTGATTTTTTTTGATATAGCTAATATCGGTGACTCAATTTTTATTCCCATAAGCAATTACTCCTTGTCTAAGTTATTTTAAATTCAAAGACTACTTCTCAATTGCTAATTCTTTTACGCTTCATTCATTTGTATTATGAATTCCCCTCATCCCCACACCCATTCTCAGTAATATAATCCACAAATTTGAAATTTATATCTCTCCACACATATAGTACTAAATAAAACTAAACATTTTCTAAACAAATTCCATATAAAATGAAAAAACAACTATCTTATCGCATTTTTTTCTAACAAAACCTTAAATTCAATTCTTTAGCACTACGTTTTTTTCAATAACTCCCTACATAATCATTAAATTTTATTAAATTTTAGCAAGCACAAACTGTAATAATTTGTAACAAAAAAATTTCACTCTGTTCTTTTAAGGCTATTTAATTATTAGTAAATCCATGAGAAACGCTTTATAATCACAAACTGAAAAATGCACTCTCTCATTAATCTTTAAGAAAACTCCAACATCTGTATACTCGGTTAGCAACTAAATCCTAAGCAAAAAAAAAATCGCCGTAGCAGGCGATTTTTTTTTGCTTAGATGATGCTGTCCATGACTCATCCTGTATTAATTAGTTTTTTTGTTGAAACGATCAACAATCATAGATAATGCGCCATCTCCAGTTACATTTGTAGCTGTACCAAAGCTATCTTGCGCTAAGTATAGTGCGATCATTAGTGCAACCATTGTTTCATCGAAGCCAAGCATTGTTTGTAGTAAACCAATTGCTGCCATGACTCCTCCTCCCGGAACACCTGGTGCAGCAACCATTGTAATACCTAGCATAAAGATAAAGCCGATATATTGTGCAAAACCTATATCCATACCGTTCATCATCATAACACCTAAAGAACAAGTTACGATTGTGATCGTACTACCTGATAAATGAATGGTTGCAAAAAGTGGGATTGTAAAATTCGTTACTTTTTCTGAAGCTCCAGTTTTTTGTGATTGTCGCAATGTAATCGGAATAGCTGCAGCTGATGATTGTGTGCCCAATGCTGTAAAATACGCAGGTAACATTGTTCGAAGTAACATAAGTGGATTTTTCTTATTTAAAGTTCCCGCAGCAGTGTATTGCACTAGCAATATTACCCAATGCATCACAATTATAAGTACGAAGACAATTGCGAAGACAGATAAAATTTTTGCGACTTGCCCACCAAATGTCATGTTCAAGAAGATACCAAAAATATGAAATGGTAAAAGTGGAATAATAACAAATGAAATTAATTTTTCAATGATCTTATTAAACTCTTCAAAACCGCGTTTCATCACATCACTTTGAATGGCTGTCATTCCAATCCCTACGATAAATGCAAAAATTAATGCTGACATAACACCCATTAATGGCGGCATTTCAACTTTAAAGAATGCCTGTGCTAAAAATCCCTCTGGGTTTTTCATGCTTTCCATAGCACCATTTGATATGAAATTGGGCAACACATTTCGCGCTACCAAAAAGGCAAAGATTCCTGCAATGATTGTTGAGAAATAGGCAAAGAATGTTGCCAAACCTAATAATTTCCCGGAGCCTTTCCCAAGCTGAGCAATGCCCGGAGCAATAAATGCAATAATAATAAGTGGTACAACAAAATTTAAAAAATTACCGAATAAGCCATTGAATGTTGCAAATATACGTACAATTGGCTCTGGCATAAAGCTTCCGAGTATTACCGCTAACAAAATAGCGACAATAATTTTTGCCAATAGACCAAATTTAAGCTTCATTATATTGTCCTCCTTAAAAATACAACTGTCTTTCTAGAATGTAATATTAGTAATTTAACATAAACAATCGTGAGAATATACAGTTCAATAAATAGACGGAATTATAAAATATTTTTGTATTTTCAAACAAAATAGTTCATTATCATAACGTGGGGTTGATTTCCGTTCCGACTGGGCGCTTTGTTGCTGCCGCTTCGCTTTCGCACAGAAAAAACATTTGTTGCTGCCGCTTCGCTTTCGCACAGAAAAAACATTGTTGCTGCCGCTTCGCTTTCGCACAGAAAAAACATTGTTGCTGCCGCTTCGCTTTCGCTACAGAAAACATTTGTTGCTGCCGCTTCGCTTTCGCTACAGAAAACATTTGTTGCTGCCGCTTCGCTTTCGCACAGAGCAAAGCTTCCTGAGGGCGTCCGATGAGCCGCTTCACTCGCGATGCTCGCTCCAGGGTCTCGGACCAACAGATGTTTTTTGCGCGAAAGCGTAGTGCCAACGAAGCGGCAGCAGCACGATGTTGGTCACGAAGGCGTTATCACAGAAAGTGATGCTTTTAGCCTTCGTTCCTTTATTGCTAATCCCCAAGGAGTCGCTCAGTCTCCACTCCAATCAACGTATATATCGTACGTTTTAACAAATAACATCCCAACTTTTAGTAATGAGCAAAAAAAACTTAGAATAGGCAAAAACTTACCTATCCTAAGCTCTCATTTAATATGCTTTAAATAATTTTTGTAAAATATAATATGATTGTTTTAGACGCTCTTCAAACTTAGGTGTTTGCCATGATTCCCAAGTATAAGGTGAGAGTTTCGGTAAGACTTGGCCATTTGTCTCTGGTAAAGATTTTACAACTTTGCCCTCTTTATCTACAAAGACCGCACCAATATAAATATTATCCACTTTCGTCGAAGCTGTCTCTCCATCTTTATATAAATCTCCCATAAACTCACGCTGGCTTGGATCTCTAGTTTGGATTAGTAGCCAAGGAATTCGTAGCTCAATCACATGATCATCCGTCCATGTATAGTCTACTAACGAATTATAATCTTTTGCTTTTGGATTGGCATTCCCTTGAAGCAGCTTCCCTGTTTCATAATGACTGAAGTCAGTAGTGATGTTTTGCTCTGGTAAGTACAACTCTTTATTTAACACATAATAAATCGGTGCAAACTTACCACTATTTTTTGTAGGAACTGCCATGCGAGGTGGAATCAGATTTATATTATGACCGTAAAAATAATCATAGAAATCATAGTATTCATCTATGACCACTCGAGAGTCTCCACTTTTATTTAATTCCACCATAAAATCTACGCCATTTGAAAACGTCATATCTTTTATTGATGTTGCCGACGTATTTCCTTGGTTTGGTACTACATCAAGTAAAATACGAGGTGAAGCTTTTTCTAAAACATCACTTTTTAATTTGAAATACAAATATCTTTCATCATAATCGACAGCAAAATCTGTTGTATCTGAAGGTGAGGTATTGTACAGTTGTGTACCTTTCCACTCCGTTGTATTGCCGTCTACTTTTACTTTAAATCTATCAAAGCTTAATACGCCAAATTGCTGTTCATTCGTTTGTGCATTGGACCAAAATGGTCGACGATTCGGGTCATCATAATCCATCGTATTCCAAGTCCGCTTAAACCACTCGTCCTGCCATGTAAAGATAAGACCTCCTAGCAAGCCTTCATGCATAATATCTTCATATAAATGTTGAAGTGTTTCACCCTGCTGCTGTTCGGACATATGCCCCTGATTCCAGCCATAAACATTTTCATGTGTCATACCGCGAGCTGCTGGGATTCCAAATTCCGCAATAAGAACAGGCATACGATGGGCTTCATGTAAGTCTTTTAAATATCCTGCATAACTATTTTTATTGCCCCGGAAATCTTTATAATTTAAATATTTTTGGTCGAAGTTAAAGAAGTCAGGGTAATATGGATACACATGATAGGAAGCAAATTGTCCTGGCGCCTGCATTTCACCCTTCGTATAAATGACATTTGGATTGACTCCTACCAAATCTTCATCCTCAGAAGGTTCAGACGGATGGTCTAGCAAGTCGGTTGTTACCCAGTTAGTAAAGCTCATTGGGCGAATCCAATTGTATTTATCCTTTTCATAAGTAGTAATAAGATCCATTTGCTCCGCTAACCAATGCTCAAATGGTGCAGCATTTTTCGTTTCAAAATACGTCCCATTGTATTCGCCTATATTAGCGTGTTTTTCGTTCGTACCGACTACCATGTGCGGATACCATTCGATTCCTAGCACCCAGCCAATAACATATTTTGAAACGTCAACATCGTATAAGCCTGAAGCATGTCCTGCTACTGGCTTCACATAAGTATTACCGTGGATAACATCTACCATGCGCTTCATTTCTACTTGGAAATCCTTTAAAGTAGTTTCATCATAGGCATCTAATGAATTAGACAAGCCTTCCTCATTAATCCACACACCATGCAATACATACAATGGTTTATCTGGGTTTTCCTCATTGTATTTAGCAAGTGCCCGATAAAAACCTGGCGGGTGTAATGTATAGACACGAATCGTATTGGCATTCATCTCAGCAATTTGACGGAACCAGCGATAGTACTCTTCTTCCGTAATTGCGGCCTCGCCAGGGAATGCTCCCGGTTTCCCCATGCCGATATTAACGCCCTTAAAGACTAGTGGCTCCCATTTCCCATCGTGTAAGACTTCAAATGATTCACCTTGAATACGTGCATTATAATTTTGTTTTTCATGATTAACGTTTTCTTTAACCTCTTTCTGCTCAAACGTTTCAAAAATTTTATGCATGACTGGTATATAAATCGACCAGTAAAATGAACTATCTGCATACTTTTCAGCATATTTATAAATAGTCGGTAAACCCTTTATTTTATAAAGGTTCGGTACCCGTGACATATCGTTGAAATCTCCAGCAAAGTAATAGCTTGTAGTGTAACGTTTATCCTGTGAAACGATAGCCGCAAATTGCTGCGGAATATCGTTGTCCTTTAATAGTTTTTCTCCATCTTTTGTTAAGTCCCATTTATAATTAGCAAGAGCATCCTCCGCATATTTAGGCGTGATAATATCAAACCAATAGCCATATTCTGCACTAGCGGAGGTATGAAAGAATTTTTGCCCTTCTTCAGTAAATTGCACCTGAATACCTTCTGTTTTTACATGCTTGTCCAGTTCCAGCACAATGAGCTTTTCTGTAATTTCATTAAATAGAAGAAAGCCACCGCCCTTATATGGCCAATTATCACCATGTTCATCTATGACCCATTGCGGGATTTCTGAGTTTTTATGATAATCAAGCTCATCAAAATAACGCCCAATCCATCCAGACCATGATATTCCTAAATAGTCCTGTAGCTCTTTTCTAACTGCCTCTGATGTTGGTGACGCAAATGTATTGTATTCAGCTATAAGCATACTTTTCTTGTTGCTTGCTAAACGACCTACTATTGATTGCCATTCTTCCATTTCTAAGCCACCAACAATTTTTTCTGAGCGTTTACCTAGACGCTTTTTTTCAATTAAATCATCCTTATAAACACCATACGTATCTGCCAAATAAATAACATCATAATTGCTATAGTCGGTCGGAAACTTTTTTTCAGATACTCTTTTCGTTTTATCATTCGGAATCGTACCATAGTAATTCTTTTGTGCATCATATGGTTGATGATCAATTGTGTATTTATAATGGTTTAAAAACCAGTTCACACCTAAATGCTCTCGATATGTTTCGTTCGAAACCGTTTTATCTAGGATCGCGACGTTCAGCGGTTTTTCATCGCTCAAATACCACCATGCTATAGGTGTAACAATGAGAATTAGAGTAGCTATGACCCCTATATATATTCGCTTCATACACTTTTCTCCTTTTCAGCAATACCGACACGCTTCATATTGCCCCAATCGCTTTTTCTTAGCACAAACCGAACTAATCCTTCACAGCGCCATAAAAGAGTGAGTGGTCGATACCAAAAAATTTCAGTAAATGCTAAAAGTATCATTCGTAATAGCTCTTTCTTTCTCGGGTAAGTGTTCATTGTCCATGCTTCGAATAGTATAGATGCAATTGAAAAAATAACTCCATAAATAACGAAGAGCAGCAACAGTATTACCGCTGCTTCATAATAGATTTTCCCTAAGAAAAATGCTACTACGATATAAATATAACCACCTAGCTCAACAATTGGACCTAGGCATTCTACAAGCCAAAAATAAGGCAATGCAATAAACCCTAACAAGCCATATTTTGGGTTGAATGTCATCGTTTTATGCTTCCAAAGACTTTCGAATAATCCTTGATGCCAACGTCTACGTTGATTTCGCAAAACCCCTAATGTCTGAGGTGCTTCCGTCCAGCACACAGGATCTGGTACAAATTCAATACGTTTCTTTTCTTTTTTCTTTCTTATCAAACGGTGAATATTCACGACAAGCTCCATGTCTTCTCCAATAATATTCGTTGAATAACCGCCCGCTTCCACAGCCCATTCCTTCGAAAAGACACTAAATGCTCCGGAAATAATAAGCACAAGATTGAATTTACTTAAAGCGATTCGTCCCATTAAAAAAGCTCGCAAATATTCTATTATTTGCATGATTACTAAGTAGTTATTCGGTAAATGGGTTGCAGTAACAGCACCAAGCTGCATTTTCGCTCCATTGGCAATTCGAATATTTCCACCTGCCGCAATCACTTCACCATCAGATAAAATAATCGGCTTCATTACACGAAGTAAGGATTTTTCATCTAAAATTGAATCACCATCAATAGAGCAAAAATAAGGATATTGCGAAACATTGATCCCTACATTTAATGCATCTGCCTTACCGCCATTTTCTTTATCTACTAGAATACAATTCTGATAGATTTCTGATTCATAAATTTGTTTAACTTCTTTTGTAGGGATATTTGTACGAACAATTTTATCAACGGGTTTCATTCGGAAATGCTCGATGACAGTTTGCAGTGTAGTGTCGGTAGAACCGTCGTTAATAATGATAATTTCTGTTTGCGGATATCGTAAATTCAACAATGAATAGACTGTATCTACAACTCCAACCTCTTCGTTGTAAGCAGGGACTAGTAAGGATACTGGTTTTGAGTAGAAGGCATCGATATACGCATCATCATATTCTGAGGGATCTAATTTATAGCGTTTGCGTAAATCTAGCATGGCAATTACAAACATTGCGCAATACGAAACAATAACGAATAACATATAAAACATAATAATGCCGCCAAAGAACCACATACAATAATCTAACATTAATTTCATTTGATCCCCTGCCTTCTGACTACTGTTTCCTGTGCCATTTCAATTGCATATTGGTCGTTTGAAGACTCCATAAATTGCTGTAATTTTGCAATTCCTTCTCTATTTTCTGCAATTGTTTTTGCTGCCTGTGATCGTACCCACCAATTTTCATCTTCAAGAAGCTGTTCTAAATAAGCATAGGTATATTCTAGCGGCACATGCTTAAAGATTTTTGCAATCATTAATCTTACTTCCCACATATCTGATGCCACAAATGGCACATAAGGATCGATTTCATCAATGACACCAATTTCGTAAAGACCCTTTAATGCTCTTATTTTTATTTCTGGTTCCTCATATGTTAATAGCTGTTTTAATTTCTCAATATATTGCATGTTTCTTTTGACAGCTGCAGTATCAATTGCAGCGTATTGAATATTTTTCGCCCAGCTATTAAAGTCTTCAAACAATCGAATAAATACGGAATCCTCTAACAATACAAATAATCTTCTATATTCGCTTTCAGAATAATGAATGCTCAATTCTTTAATTTTTTCGATAAACAATTCTTGTCGGAAGATAGAGTATATTTTTAACAACTGAAAATATTCTTCCTCCGAAATTTTGGCTTTCTCGAATTGTTGACAAGTATCTAATAATTCATCTATCTGTAAATCAGCAATTCGATATAAAGCATTCATCCTAATGCTCCAACGTTTACTTGCTAAATCCTTTTCATAAAACTTTTTTAAATAGCGATTAGAAAACTCTTTGATTTTATGTTCAACTTTTTCATTCGTTATATTTTTCAAATACGATGAAAAGATTATTTCGATAGCTGCTACTTGAGCTCTTCCACGGGGTACAAGCACAATAGAGAAATTTTCATCATTGAATAAATAGTTGTACCAGTGCTGTGAATAGTTTTGTAAATAAGTATCACGTGTTTTTGCAAAGCGAATCTCCCACCCATGTTGCAAAAGTAGATATATCGTAAATAAAAATAAAATGACTAATAAAACAACGATGACCGTTAAAAGAAAAGAAATCGATAGCTCGATCATAGCCAAAACCTCGCAAATGTGCTCCTGATTTTTGCTTCTAACAAACGTAAATTAAATGGTTTTACGATAAATTCATCGACTCCACCTTCATAAGCATTAAGTGTCGCCCCTTCTGAGTTTCGTTCCGACATCATATAAATGATGAACTTTTTCTCATTCGGCATTTCTCGTAAAATGTGCAAAATTTCTAAGCCGTTTTTACGTGGTAAAATATCGTTCATGACAACTAAATGCATATGGCCTGTTTTATAGGTTTCGGACTGTAAAAAACTATAGCCATCTTCATAGGTAGCAACGTCTAGCGTAAAATGAGGAATGTCTAAGTGAGTGAACGTTGTTTCTAGCACTTTTCTAAAGATTGCACTTTGTTCAATAATACTAACCTTTACTTGTTCCATCGATTGTACACTATAATCTGTAACCTGTTCTATTGACCAAATCTGCTGTTCATCATCTGCTAGTTTTTGCTTATTCTTGTCTAACAACGTTTCAAAGTTAGCGCTATTATTTCTTATTTCAGTAATGGAGGCTTTTAAAGCTATTTGCTGATATTCCCTTTCTTGCTTAAGAATTGCAAAAATCCGTTTTAAAAACGCCTTTACCTCAACTTCACTACTTTGCAGAAAAAATATTCCCCAATGTACGCCATCCGCTAATTGGAAAAGTAAATCTGTTTTTCGTATTTTTGATGTCAGAAAAGCTGAAATTTGATGATTCACTTGATTACGTTCTATATCAGTTCCTTGTGAGGAACTAGCTAATTTAAAAAAGACTGCCGTCATTGTTAAACGCGAGCGAATAACACTCTCACGCAAAATTTCAAAATAACCCTTCACCTCATGCTCCTGCATGATGTCTTCTGCAATGATTAATTTATTCATTTGTGTTCACTCCAGTGATGTAAGAAATATTTCATTCTCCTCTATTATTTTTCTATCATTTTTTTGATTTACAAACACAACAACTATAGTAATAAATATTACTTAACAATTACTATATAAAATATTTGGTAAATCAGTCACCTTTAAAATATATTATATTTTTGTCATGAAATACAAAAGAAGACTTCTTTTGAAAAAAAGTTATATTTTTCTGACGAAAGACCACCCTTCTTTAAACAAGAAAAAAGTCCCTTTAAGAATGTAACAATATAGTATTTTTTTGACATGCATTATGAAAGGTGACAGCAGTCCATAGAGGATATTGAAGCAAATGGCCACGGAAAAGAACCCGGAGTGAACATCAACCTTTGTTAATCTATACGCATTTATTCTTTTTCCGACAAAAAAAGGATATGTAAGCTTTCATGCTTACATACCCTTTTTTCGATAAATTCCAATTATTTAACTGGTACAACTGAGCCTTTCCATTCTTCAATAATGAAGTCTTGGATTTCTTTAGATTTTAATACTTCTATTAATTTTTTAATTTCAGGTTTTGTTTCATCACCTGCACGTACAGCGACAATATTTACATATGGAGACTCTTTATCTTCAAGAGAAATTGCATCTTTCAATGGATTTAAGCCGTTATCGATTGCAAAGTTCGAGTTGATTAGAACCGCATCACCTTCATTATTTTCGTACATTTGTACAAGCATTTCAGGCGCTGTATTTGCATCGAATTTGAAGTTTTTAGGGTTTTCTGCGATATCTTTTATTTCTGCTGCTGTTTTATCAACACCATCTTTTAATTTAATTAAGCCCTTAGCTTCTAACAATGAAAGCATACGACCGTGGTCTGAAACTGAGCTAGAAAGTAAAATTGTTGCCCCCTCTGGAAGATCCTCAAGAGATTTATATTTTTTAGAGTAAATTCCGATTGGTTCAATGTGAATAGCAGCAGCATTTACAAAGTCATAACCATTCTCTTTCATGCTAAGCTCTAAGAAAGGTAGGTGTTGGAAGTAGTTCGCGTCAAGTTCGCCAGATTCTAAATGTTGGTTTGGTAATACATAGTCTTGATATTTTTCAATTTTAAGATCGATACCTTCTTTAGCTAAAATTGGTTTTGCTTTTTCCAAAATAATAGCATGTGGTGTATTCGAAGCACCTACTGTTAATGTTACATTTTCTTTACTGTCACTATCACTAGATGATGAGCTTGAGCCTGTTTCTTCTTTTTTACCAGCACCACAAGCGGCTAGAGCTAGTACTAATACAGATAAAAATAAACCTGTTAATAACTTCTTCATTTTATTACTCTCCCTTTTTACTTATATTAAATATGTTAGCGGTATAAAACCGAGATAACCAAATGTTTGTAGTGTGATGCTCTTTTTAACGTTTATCTGTTTTCGCTGTAATTAAGTCGCCAATCCATTGAATAATAAATACTACTATTAAGATTAATATAGTCGCCATTAAAGTTACATCTGAGCGATTACGTTGGAAGCCATCTAAGAATGCTAAGTTTCCTAGACCACCTGCACCGATAATACCTGCCATCGCAGTATAACCAACAAGCGCTACAGCCGTTACAGTAAGACCAGAAATAAGCGCTGGTAACGATTCGGGAATTAATACTTTCCAAATAATCGTTGACGTTTTGGCACCCATTGAACGAGCCGCTTCAATAACACCTTTATCAATTTCGCGCAAGGCAATTAATACCATTCGTGCATAAAATGGTGCAGCTCCAATAATTAATGCTGGTAAAGCCGCGTCTGCGCCACGAATTGTGCCGAGTAAAAATTTCGTAAATGGAATTAATAAGATAATCAATACGATAAATGGGATCGAACGGAAAATATTAACGATTGATCCTGTTAAAAAATTCACAATTTTATTGGCCCATAGTTGGTTGGGACTTGATAAAAATAATAAGATTCCAATTACTAATCCAAGTATAAATGTGATGACCGTAGAAATTGTTGTCATGTACAATGTTTCATACGTAGCGTCCCACATTTTTTCCCAGTCGACATTCGGAAAGAGACTAGTTAGCATTTGCAATCACCTCCGTTTGTACTTCAACTGTATTTAAGTAGCTAAGTGCAGCAGCAACATTGGCCACTAAGCCATCAATTTGCACAATAAGTGTACCGTACGCTCCATTTTTCGTTTGCGAAATATTACCATGTACAATACTTACTTCTACATCAAACTGTTTCACAAGATGTGAAATGACAGGCTGCTCTGTTTTTTCTCCTACAAAGATTAGCTTCACAAGTTGTCCATTAGGATAATTTGCTTTAATTTGTGCCACAGTTTCCTGTGTTTCCTTCGTATCTGTAATTTGAGAAACGAATTTTTTCGTAATGGCCGCTTGTGGAGCTTGGAATACTTGTAATACTTCACCACGTTCTACAATTTCTCCAGCTTCCATAACCGCTACACGATGACAAATCTTACGAATAACGTGCATCTCATGTGTAATTAACACAATCGTTAGACCTAATCGTTCGTTAATATCGACAAGTAGATCAAGAATAGCATCTGTCGTCTCTGGATCGAGTGCGGATGTTGCCTCATCACATAACAATACCTCTGGATTATTAGCAAGTGCACGAGCGATACCTACCCGTTGTTTTTGTCCCCCTGATAGTTGTGATGGATATGCTTTTTCGCGCCCTTCCAAGCCAACTAGTGCAATCAATTCTTTCACATGTGCTTCACGTTTTGCCTTTGGCACACCTGCGATTTCGAGTGGGAAAGCGATGTTTTCTGCAACAGTTCTAGACCAAAGTAAATTGAAATGCTGGAAAATCATACTTACCTTTTGTCTAGCATCCCTAAGCTTTTGCCCCTTTATGGATGAAAACTCTTGATTGTTAACCGTCACCGTACCAGATGTAGGCTTTTCTAACCCATTTAACAAGCGAATCATTGTACTTTTACCAGCGCCACTATAGCCGATAATGCCGAAAATTTCACCTTTATTAATAGAAAGGTTGACGTCTTTAACTGCTGTTAATTCGCCATTCGTAGTTTTGTATTTCTTCGTAATATTTTGAAGATTAATCATAGCGAATTCTCCTTTTCTCATATCAATTATGCCTCGGCATAAGGTCACTCAGTCGTTGTTGTTGCTGTCGCTTCGCTTTCGCACAGATAAAACCGTGTTGCTGTCGCTTCGTTTTATCGCCACAGGACATGGCGTTCTTAGACTGAGTTCCTCTATTTCAGCGGATTTCTTTTGTACCGAAAGCGTAGTGACAGGTACAGGTGTTTGGACATCCGCTGAAAGAAGTTAAAAAAACCCCTTCACTTATAGACAAGTAGAAGGGGTCACGTAACTTATACGCTAAACCGTTCTCTCATCTTTCAAAGATAAATCTTTGGGTGATTTGGCACCTTTTCACGTTTGTGATGGTTGCTGGGCTTCATAGGGCACTTCCCTCCGCCGCTCTTTATAAGAGTTCGATATATTTATTGTTTTTTTAATATATTTGTTACTTTACCACGCGATTAATATTCCGTCAATTAATTTTTTAACAATTCGTATAAATACGGTACAGATTGAAAGGCATAAACCTTTGCTGTCATTTCTCCGCCTTCATATACGAGTAAACATGGTACACTTTCGATTTTATTATCATAAGCTATTTGCTCTATAAAATTTATATTCGCTTTACCAACCTGTAGTTGTGGCAACAATTGTTCAACAACCATCATCATTTTCGATGCAACTGCGCACGTTCCACACATTGGCGTATATAAATAAAAGGCAGCCTTTTCACCGGACTGGATAGCCGCGTTCCACTGCTCTATTGACCATTCTTCCATCTTTTTCACGCAACCTTACAAAATATACTCATTATGGATTGAGAAATGTGCACGAAGCAATATCGCCGCTAACACTTTCCTCGGAGTTGTCTCAACTTCCTTATATGTTGGCATCGTCCGTAAATGCTCAGCCTCTGGATAATGTCTGTCCATTAATGCCCGTAGCTTATTACCTGATGTATCTGCATCAAAAAATGTATAAAGCTCACAACCCTCATATGGATCGAGTAGCTCTTCTAATTGATGCACACCAATTGTACCATTTGTACAAAGTATTTTTACGTCTTCATTTAAAATAGGTTCGATTTGAAGTTTATCCGATCGGCCTTCGACAATTAAGCATTTTCCCTCGAACATCACGCCACCCCCATTTAGACATAGCCCTTATAATTCATTATATCAATAAACCTTGTCGTTGATACAGTTAGATACCTATTAATAAAGGAATATACTTGCATTTACTTCACCAACTATAGTGGAAGAATGAATGAGGATAATAAAAAACGTCGGTAGTTTCCGACGTTTTTCTGATTAATTTAGCCTCGACATAATTGCGTCCGGAATCGGCTTTGTGCTTAGGCCTGCACGATGGCCGACACGATGTCGGTCATTTCGGTAATGCCACAGGACGTGGCGTTTTTACCGATGCAGGTCAGTTAGCCATTATCGCATGGATGCGATGATGGCTAACATCCTTTAAGCACTCCTATCCGATTCCGTGACATCCGCCGGAGGCTTTAACTTCTTTTAGCTGATGTTTGGACACCTGCTGAAAGAAGCTAAAGGCTTGTCTTATTCTGCAATCATTTCTTCGTATTGCTCAGCTGTCATAAGCTTTTCAATTTCTGAAGCATCAGCAGGCTCTACTACGATCATCCATGCTTTTTCATATGGTGATTCATTAACGAATTCTGGGCTATCTTCTAAATCTGCATTTACTTCAACTACTGTACCTGAGATTGGTGCGTATAATTCAGAAACTGTTTTAACAGATTCTACGCTACCGAATGGATCATCAGTTTTGATTTCGTCGCCAACTTGTGGAAGTTCAACGAAAACGATATCTCCAAGTTCAGCTTGTGCGAAATGAGAAATACCGATACGTACTTTACCATCTTCTACTTTTACCCATTCGTGCTCTTCAGAGTAACGTAAGTCTTTAGGTGTGCTCATGCAAAAAACCCCTCCATAAATATGTAATATATTCATTTTCAGTGTGCCATACTTCTACCATAAAAACAAGAATCAATTATGCCTCATTCATCTCAACCATATAGAGGTGAAGACTTCTGACCTGACGCTTCGCTTTCACTACATACAACCTTTACTGAAACAAGTTAAAAGCGTCATTTCCAAGCTTGCTCAAAATCTGATTCTTTAAACCCTAAAGTAACTTTTTTTCCATCGGTTACTATCGGACGTTTAATCAACATACCATCTGATGCCAGCAGTTCAAGCTGCTCTTCTTCAGTCATTGCAGCAAGTTTATCTTTCAAGCCAAGCTCTCGATATTTCATACCAGAAGTATTAAAAAATTTCTTTAAAGGTTGTCCACTAGCTTGCCATAAGTTTGATAATTCGTCCTTTGTAGGTGGTTGTTCAACAATGTGTACCTCTTCGTATGAAACCCCATTGTCATTTAGCCATTTTTGAGCTTTTTTGCAAGTAGTACATTTCGGATATTGAATAAATTGAATCGTCATTTATAGGCTCCTCTACTATCATTTTTAGGAACTACATTTTCAGTGTATCCCTCATTTTCTGTAGTATACCATCATAACCATTACGAACCAAAATGAAACTCCTCATGCTAACCGTGGGTTAATTGGAGTTCCAGGCCACTAGCATCCGATGAGCCGCAACAAAAGCGCAGAGAGTGGCTAGACGCTCCAAAATGCCGAGCGCCGATAAGATACTAAGAATCGCTGATAACATGCCAACAATCACACAAAGCGCCCAGTCGGAACGGAAATCAACCCCTCGTTTTGCCAAAGAGCTACACTTTTATTTTCAACAAACAAAAAAACCTAGCTATCACATCTCGGATAGCTAGGGTTATTTTGCATATTAAACTACAAATTTTTCTGCTTCAATTAATTTAACAGAAGCTTCGCGTTTCTTCGCGATTAAGTTGTATGGGTTGTTGCGAGTTAATTTACGTAGTGCAGACAATGTCATGCGTGCAGCGTCGCCGTCTGCTGAAGCAAGAATCGTATCTTTTGCCTCTTTTTCAATTTCTGCAAATGCTTCTTGGCAGAAGATTTGAGTGTACAGTAATTTTTGATGCGCTTTTTCAGCACCGTCACGAGCAATCGCTTTTTCTGTACGTAATACAGCTGATTCCATCGCGAATAATTGGTTTGCGATATTAGCAATATTCACCAATACTTCTTGCTCTTGATCAAGCTTCGCGCCGTAGCGTTGTGCTGCTAAGCCTGCTGCTAATACAGCAATTTTCTTCGCATTTTTCACAAGATATTTTTCCTGTGCTAGCGGTTCTGTGCCTACATCTTCAGGCATTAGCATAAGCAGCTCTTGTTGTAAGTTTTGAGCAACTTGTAGCAATGGTAATTCACCTTTTAATGCTTTCTTCATAAATGTACCTGGTACAATCATACGGTTAATTTCATTAGTACCTTCAAAAATACGATTAATACGAGAATCACGATAAATACGCTCCACTTCGTATTCAGCCATAAAGCCGTAACCACCGTGTAATTGAACCGCTTCATCCGCAATGTAATCTAAAGTCTCAGAACCAAATACTTTAGCAATAGAACATTCAATAGCATACTCAGCAATTGCGCCAGCAATCACTTTCCCTTGCTTTTGCTCATCTGGGCTTAGCTGGCTTAAACGATCCTCAAATAAACCTACTGTACGATAGTTTAATGACTCAGATGCATATAAGTGCGATGCCATTGTTGATAGTTTTTCTTTTGTTAGATTGAAATCAGACAGCTTTGTTTTAAACTGCTGACGTTGGTTTGTATATTGAATGGCAAGCTCTAATGCACGCTTTGAGCCACCAATTGTTCCAACACCTAATTTATAGCGCCCGATATTTAAAATATTAAAAGCAATTACGTGTCCGCGACCTACTTCACCTAAAAGGTTTTCTACAGGTACTTCTGCATCTTCAAGGATTAATGTACGTGTCGATGAAGATTTGATCCCCATTTTTTTCTCTTCTGCGCCAACCGAAACGCCATTAAAGTCACGTTCAACGATAAATGCCGTGAATTTATCACCATCGATTTTCGCATAGACAACAAATACATCTGCAAAGCCTGCATTTGTAATCCATTGCTTTTCTCCATTTAAAATATAATGTGTCCCTGCATCATTTAACTTCGCAGTTGTTTTTGCACCTAATGCATCAGAACCTGAACCTGGCTCAGTTAATGCGTAAGCAGCAATTAATTCACCTGACGCAAGCTTCGGTAAATACTTTTGCTTTTGCTCTTCATTTCCGAAAAGTACAATTGGTAAAGAACCAATACCTACGTGCGCACCATGTGTAATAGAGAAGCCGCCAGCAACAGACATTTTTTCTGCGATTAATGCAGAAGAAACTTTGTCTAATCCCAGACCCTCATATTCTTCAGGTACATCTGCGCTTAATAAGCCGAGTTCACCTGCACTTTTTAGTAGACGAACCGAATGCTCAAATTCATGGTGTTCTAAATTTTCAACGACTGGTAACACTTCATTTGCTACATACTCTTCAGTTGTTTTAGCAATCATTTTATGCTCATCTGTGAAATCTTCTGGTGTAAATACACGATCTAATTCCACATCTTCAATAATAAATCCGCCGCCTTTAATGAAATCCGTTGTTTTTTCTGTCATGCTAAATTCCTCCCTATTTATCTATTGTTAGTAGCTTTAATCCCCAATATATAGAAAAGCTTGAAGCACTGTGTTCGGAGGCAACCGGAAACGCTGCACTCCAAGCTGATCTAGCAACTATCCCTATTTCTTCGAACGTTGAATTAAGTTATAAAATTTCAAATACCCCTGCAGCACCCATTCCGCCACCAATACACATTGTCACGACGCCATACTTCTTACCTTGACGCTTCAATTCATGAATAAGCTTTAATGTTAGAATGGCTCCAGTTGCACCAAGTGGGTGACCTACGGCAATCGCTCCACCATTGACATTTACTTTATTTTGGTCGATGCCTAATTGACGTACGACCTGTAAGGATTGTGACGCAAATGCTTCGTTAATTTCCCATAAATCAATGTCATCAATGACTAACCCTGCAATTTCAAGTGCTTTAGGTACCGCCACGATTGGTCCAATACCCATCACCTCAGGAGGTACACCACCAACTGCAAAGCCTAAAAACTTCGCCATTGGTGTAAGCCCTTGCTTTTCTGCTTCCTCACGATCCATTACAAGTACTGCCGCTGCACCGTCCGAAGTTTGAGAGGCATTACCAGCTGTAACACTGCCCTTAACATGGAAGGCTGGACGAAGCTTCGCTAAACCTTCTACAGATGTACCTGGACGTACACCTTCATCCATGCTAAACGTGAATTTTTTCACCTGTGGCTTGTTGTTGTCATCTACATAATGCTGCTCTACTTCGATTGGTACGATTTCATCATTGAATTTACCTTCTTTAATCGCTTTTTCTGCAAGCTCATGTGAACGAACAGCAAATGCATCCTGATCTTCTCTACTTACATTGTATTGACGTGCCACTTCCTCCGCTGTATGCCCCATCCCCATATAATATTGGGGAGCAGTTTCTGCTAGCGTTGGATTTAAGCGAGGTGTATTACCTACCATTGGCACCATACTCATAGACTCGACTCCACCAGCAAGAATCGCCTTAGAATGTCCTAGCATAACACGCTCTGCTGCAAAAGCGATTGCTTGTAAACCTGATGAACAGAATCTATTAATTGTCAGCGCTGGTGTTGTATCTGGTAACCCGGCAAGCGCTCCTATATTACGTGCTACGTTCATGCCTTGCTCAGCTTCTGGCATTGCACACCCTAAAATTAAATCGTCAATCGGACCTTCATAGCCCGCTCTTTTTAATGTTTCTTTGACAACAACCGCTCCAAAATCATCTGGTCTAACTGTTGCTAAAGAACCCTTCTTCGCTTTTCCAATCGGAGTTCGTGCTCCTGCTACAATAACGGCTTCACGCATCGTATTAATCCCCCTTTGTTTCATGTGCAAGTATGGTTAATTTCGTGTTATCAATTATGCCTCTGGCATAATTGCGTCCGGAATCGGCTTTGTGCTTAGGCCTGCACGAGGGCCGACACAATGTCGGTCATTTCGGTAATGCCACAGGACGTGGCGTTTTTACCGATGCAGGTCAGTTAGCCATTATCGCATGGATGCAATGATCTTAGGCTAACATCCTTTAAGAACTCCTTTCCGATTCCGTGACATCCGCCGGAGGCTTTAGGCCAACACGATATTGGTCACTCAGTCGTTGCCACAGGACGTGGCGTTCTTAGACTGAGTTCCTCTATTTCAGCGGATGTTGGATACCCGCTGAAAAGTGACTTGAATTCGCATTCATCTCACCACCTATAGAGTTAGGAGACTCCTGCTGAAAGAAGTTAAAGTTAGTTACGCAGCGGTTTTCCCTTTAAAAGCATGTGCTGCATTCTTTGTTGAGATAAAGGTTCTGCAACTAGGCTTAGGAACGCCTCACGCTCAAGGTTTAATAGGTATTGTTCATCTACTAATGTGCCATATGGAACTTTACCACCAGCAATGACATACGCTAATTTTTTAGCTATTTTTAAATCATGTTCACTAATATAGCCTGATTCAAACAATCCTTGCGCACCGATTAATAGCGTACCGTAGCCTGATGCACCGACTACAGGAACTTTCGCAGGTACAGGTGGTTGATAGCCTGCCTCATAAAGCGCTAGTGCTGCTTGTTTTGCATCATATAGTTGGTGATCTGGGTTAACAGAAATCCCATCAGCAAAGTTTAAGAAGTTATTTTCACGTGCTTCTTCGCCAGACGTCGAAACTTTTGCCATCGCAACTGTTTCAAATACTTTATTAGCAATATGTTGATAGTCTACCTCAACACCATTTGGTAGCCCTTTGATGAATTTTTGGTAAAGTGCCTTATTACCGCCGCCACCAGGAATTAATCCTACGCCGACTTCCACTAAGCCCATATACGTTTCCATTGTTGCTTGAATATGTGCTGCTGGTAAGCAAACCTCTGCTCCTCCACCAAGTGTCATAGCAAAAGGTGCTGCTACAACAGGCTTACGAGCGTATTTAATCTTTTGCATTGCATCTTGGAATGCTTTAATAACGAAATCTAACTCAAAAATATTATCATCCTGTGCTTCTACTAAAATCATTCCTAGATTCGCACCAACACAGAAGTTTTTCCCTTGGTTACCGATGACTAAGCCTTTATAGTTAGCTTCTACTTCATCGACTGCAAAGTTAATCATTTGAATAATGTCCAAACCAATTGCATTTGATTGGGAATGGAATTCAAGTAAGGCAATTCCGTCACCTAAATCTATTAAGCTAGCACCTGTATTTGATTTAATAACACCGTGCTTTTTCTTATAGCGTTTTAAGTTAATTTCTTTTTCATTAACTGGCACTTTTACATATTCAGAGCCATTATAATACGCTAGATCACCGTCAATTTCCGAATAGAAAGTTTCAAAGCCGCTTGCTAACATATCTTTGACAAATGCCGGCACTTCACGACCTTCAGCCTCCATTTTAGCTACGGACTCTTTGACACCAATTGCATCCCATATTTCAAATGGCCCTTGCTGCCAACCGAAGCCCCATTTCATAGCATTGTCAATCGCAACAATATCATCAGCAATTTCACCGTGTAGCTGTGCCGAGTAAATTAGCGTTGGAGCGAAGATACCCCATAATAACTCTCCTGTGCGATCCTTCGCATATGTTAGTGCTTTTACTTTATTGGCTAATCCACGAGTTTGTTTTGCCATCTCAATAGAAGGTGTTTTTAATTTTTTTGCTGGGCTATATTCTAGTGTGTCTGGATCAATTTCAAGAATCTCTTTACCTTGCTTCAAGAAGAACCCTTGACCTGATTTTGCTCCTAACCAGCCGTTTGTGACCATTTTCTGTAGGAATTCTGGTACTGCAAATACTTGCTGCTCTTCACCAGTTGTTTGATCATAAACGTTTTTCGCTACATGGATAAATGTATCTAAACCAACAACATCCAGCGTTCGGAATGTTGCAGATTTTGGACGACCGATTAGTGGACCTGTTACAGAATCCACCTCACCAACCGAATAGCTACCCTTCATCATTTCTTGTAAAGTAATTAGTAAACCGTACGTTCCGATACGGTTGGCAATGAAGTTCGGTGTATCTTTAGCAAGTACGACACCTTTTCCAAGCACATCTTCGCCAAATGTTTTCATAAAGCTTACAACCTCAGGCGCTGTTGTGTTTGCCGGAATGACTTCAAGTAATTTCAAATAGCGTGGCGGGTTGAAAAAGTGAGTTCCTAGGAAATGCTTTTTAAAATCTTCTGAACGCCCTTCTGCCATTGCATCGATACTTATGCCAGATGTGTTAGAACTAATAATTGTGCCAGGCTTACGTACAGCATCAATTTTTTCATATAGGCTTTGTTTAATCGCTAAATTTTCAACGACAACTTCAATAATCCAATCTACATCTTTTAATTGCTCTAAATCGTCCTCAAAGTTACCAACCGTTAGTAGTGATAAATTTTTCTTAGAAGTAAGTGGTGCTGGCTTTTGCTTTAATAACTTTTGAAGCGCTCCGTTAACGATTCGATTTCTTACAGCAGGATGCTCTAAGGAAAGACCTTTCGCTTCTTCCTCTTTTGTTAGTTCCTTCGGTGCAATGTCTAATAATAATGTTGGAATACCGATGTTTGCTAAATGTGCTGCAATTCCAGAACCCATTACTCCAGAACCTAGAACTGCAGCTTTTTTAATATTGTAAGTCACAAGCAATTCCCCCTTATTCTCCCATTGAATGAATAGCCATTCATTTTTTGGCTAAAAAAATTTCAAGTTTGCCTTAGTGTATTTTTGTCCAGATCATTTTACGCGTAATCTGTGACATACGACTGAGGCTTATCTTCATTCAGCTACCATTTTGGATTAGAGGTTAATATCTTCTGCTGAATAAAGATAAAACTACTTTTTCTGTTTTTAGTTTAGATTATTTTGTCTGATTTAGCAATCTTTTTTCACCAATTATTTTTTCGATACACAACTTTTTTTGTTTTTTACGAGCGAAAACATAACAATAAGTAGATAGCAATAATTCCAAACAGAAAACTTTCAGGTTGAGGAAAAAATGTGTAGAATGGAAAGCAAGGAGAGTGAAATACTAATGAAAACAATTACAACTGCTGAACAATTTAATGAACTTATCTCAGGTGATCAAAAAGTTCTAGTGAAATTTTACGCTGGATGGTGCCCAGATTGCACACGCATGAATATGTTCATCGATCCAATTATCGAAGAGTACAACCAATATGACTGGTATGAACTTAACCGTGATGAGCTTCCAGAAATCGCGGACAAATATGATGTAATGGGTATTCCAAGCCTACTAATTTTCCAAAACGGTGAAAAATTAGCACACTTACATAGTGCAAATGCTAAAACACCTCAGCAAGTTATAGAATTCTTATCTGCACAACAATAATGGAAAAACGAGCTGCATTTCTTTTTGAAATGCGGCTCTTTTTAAAAAGGAGATTATGATGCGCCAGCAACTGTCGCTACTTGGAAAGTCTCAATATGATGCATCCATTTCACCAAAATACCATAATTCAGCTTGTGGTCCTACAACTGTACACGTAGTCTTAAATTATTTAGAAGATCAAGCTCCCTCGGTAAATGAGCTTTATAAACTTCTCGGTGGCACCAAAATCGGGTTATTTAAATGGCGGCTAATTCGCAATCTTCGTCGGCTCCGTCCGACATGGGATATTCGTGACTGTACGTTAAAGGAAGCTATGCAGGAAATCGATGCAGGTCGCCCTGTCGCCATACGCTTTGATCGATATTTCAGCTTAAATTGGCGCGATAAAAAATCTACCTTCGTCTATCATTGGGTCCCCCTCATTGGCTATGAAATACGCAATGATGAGCTGTGGTTAATATTCCATGATAATGGCGGCCCTAATCGTGAGAGTAAAATTCGAACGGCTCCTTTTAAAGATAATGAAAAAGTATTGAGCTTCGTGAAAATTACACCGAGCTAGACGAGAGCGTGCTTGCAATGCTAGAAACGCTCTTTTCTTATCAATAATTTAAGCTTACTCAAAATTTGTATAATAAAAGCAGAGCATAATTCTATACTCTGCGTGGATAACTTGATGTTTGTTGATTAATTATGCCTCGGCATAATTGCGCCCAGAATCTGCTTTGTGCTAAGCATGCAAATGTTTTTTGTGCCGAAAGCATAGCAACAGGTACAGATGTTTGGACACCCCGCTGAAAGAAGTTAAATAAGTGAATAAAGTGAACGTGCCTGCTTGGCGATTAATGTGTAGCCAAGTTCTTCTATTTCTTTGAACGTTTGAGGCTCGTAATTAGGTAATACTAAGCTCGCTAATTCTGCCTCGATTGGTACGTTCGTTTGAATTGTTGCAAGCTCGTGTGACAATTTTAGCATGTCTATATTCTCTTTAATTTTTGTGCGTTGACCTGGCTTTAATTCGTCTATTGACGTAAGAACATTTTCGATAGAACCATATGTTTGAATTAACGTAAGTGCCTGCTTTGGTCCAATACCTTTAACGCCTGGATAACCGTCACTCGTATCTCCCATAAACGCTTTGACCTGTGCAAATTGAATAGGTTCGATGCCATATTCCTCTTGAAAGCGCGTATGCGTATAAACGTCATACTCTGAGTAGCCTTTTTTCGTAAAAGCAATTTCTGCTGATGGTCTTAAAAGTTGCAGTAAATCCTTGTCTCCGCTAATTACCGTAATGTCAGCCTCATCCTGAAACTTTGTAATCATTGAGCCAATTAAATCATCTGCCTCCATTCCTTTAACACCGAAATTTTGCCAACCAATTTGTTGCGATAAATTTTTCGCCATATCAAATTGCGGTTGCATTTCCTCTGGTGGTGATGGACGGTTAGCCTTATAGCCATCAAATAATTCATTACGGAATGTATGTGCACCCATATCCCAACAAACAGCAAGATGGGTCGGCTTCATAATAGATTGTGCCGTTAATACATGACGCACAAATCCTTGGGCACCATTAGAAGGTGTCCCATCCGCCAGGCGAATATAATGCCCCATCGCAGCCGATGCAAAAAATGAACGGAATAATAGCGCCATGCCATCCACAATTAAAAGTTTTGGTTTTGTTGTCATATAAATAGTCCTCTCTATTACAATACAATAATTGTATTTATCTATCATACTTTTATGAAGCATTGTCTATTATAGCAAACTATATGAGAACATCTACAATATATAGCATAGTGTTAATTTTATGCAGTACCTAAACTTCCATCATTATGCCTCGCCATAATCATCATTTTATTAGAGAGCCAAGACGGGGTATTCTGCCTTTAAAAGCCCATAAACATCAACGTCTTCATATGTATCCACTAAAAATCTATTTTGTCTCAATGTTCCTTCTTTGCGCAATCCACACTTTTCTAACACCCTAGTCGATGGTTTGTTTCTAGAAATGGCAGATGCCCAAATTTTGTTAAGACCTAGTTCGATAAAACCAAAATGAATCATGCTATTTACAGCTTCGGTTGCAAAACCTTTCCCCAAATAGTCCTGACCAAGCCAATAGCCAAGTTCACCTCTATTGTTGACCTTGTCAATTCTTAACGTAATCGTACCTACAATTTCTCTCGATTCTTTTGAAACAATTCCTAAAGGGTATTCGACTCCTCGTTTTATAAGTTCTGGCTACATATTAATCCAATCTTGTGCGAACTTCAATTCATATGGGTGCGGAAGCCCAAGAATATCTGCTAATCTTTTGTCATTAGCTAATTTTTTGATTCTGAATGCGTCATCCATAGTAAAAGGTTCTATACATAGACGCTCGGATTCTAATTTTATAACCATATTTCCTCCCCCTTTGTTATCAATAAGCCCCCTTGTTTCGGACAATCTTTATGCAAAAAAGTTGATTGCATCACACTTTACGACCTGCGTGAGAAACCGACTTTTACTGGATTATTTACTGACACCTTGGACGTTATTTTTTTGAATACGATTGCGGTAATCCAGTCGAATACCTGTTAGCCATTGTAAAAATGCTGTCACACCCATTTTCACTGTTTCGGGGCGTAGATCCCCCTCCTTTGGATCGGCATAGACAAAGTCAATATGGCGGACTCCTTCATTTTCTCCAATGAGCTTTAGAATATCAAATAATTCACAGGCCGTTAAACCACCTGGTGTTGCAGCAGGTACATCTGGGGCGAATGTAATATCGAGCACATCCAAATCAACAGATACATAAATACGATCTACCTCATACATAAGCTGACGGAGCATTTCACGAATTGTTAATTGTATGCCATCACGACGCATTTGCTTTAACGTAATCATATGTATTCCTTGTTCTTTCGCGTAGTGAATCATTTCAGGTGAATTAAAAAATCCGTGTAACCCGACATTATAAACATGTTTCCCTTCTACAACGCCTGCTGCAATGAGCTGCTGTATTGGAGAATCCATAGCTAAACCAATTTCCTCCTGATTCCGAGCATCCAAATGCGTGTCAATTTGAATAATCCCTATGCGATCCTTTGGAAAAGCATTCTTTATTCCTCTAAGAGAGCAAGCTGTTATCGCATGATCTCCACCTATCAGACACGTGAAACTTTTAGAATATGCGGTGCTTAAACTTTCAGCCGCAGCTTCTATAGCTGACTCTGAAAGCATTCTATCCGTCTCATGGATTGCTACATCACCTACATCAACGACTGCCAACGCGCGCAAATCTACTTGCTCATCTAAATTATAAGATTGAAAACTTGGCCAAGCCTTTCGAAATGCTGTTGGATACAGTGCCTTTTCGGATGGTTTACTATCATACGATAATAAAGCACCGTACAAAATAATATCTACATCATTTGGAAGTGGATTTTCTTTTTGCTTCACCCATTGATGCATAGCTGAACCATTTTCTTGCTTATACTGCCATTCTGGTTGAATAAACATGTTAACCGACCGCCTTTACGTCATTTTTCTATAACTATCTTCAAATTTTCCCATTCTATATATTGAAAATTCATCAGCATAACGAAGGGTTGATTTCCATTTCGGCTGGGCGTTTCCCTGGGGCGTCCAATGCCGAATTAAAGTCAATTGCCCTATACTTCTTTATTGATCCTATAAATATACCTAGTGAAATATCTTCCATATTAATAGTACCATTAGTACATACACTTTCGTCAAAGTTCGGTATTTTCCCTCTTAATTTCTTAAAAAATCTACATACTCCATTTACCCCTTTATACACAAAAAGTAGCAAACTAGGCAATTTTCTAGTTTGCTACTTTTTATGTTTGATTCAGTGGGGTTTTTTCACCCCTACTGATTATTAGTCTTCACCTATCGGGCTTTTGCGGGATAAAGTTTGGCAAATTTCTGCGACTTCGTACATCGTATAGCTTTGAAAGTTATATCGATTATGCAATTCCTGATAATACTGTAAAAGTTCCTCAAGCATAGCTAAATTTTTTTCGATATTCTTGCCAAAATTATGAGGATGCCACCATAAATGATAAAAAGCTTTAGACCTTGCAGCTGCATGCATACCCTCTTTTATACGTTGGACTTTTAAGCCTTCAAAAAATCGTAAAGGGCTACAATAGGGCCTTAAAAATGCACTTGAACGAATGTTAATAAAGGAATCCTTTTGCATTTCTTCTAGCGTTACTAGATGATTTCCCGTTATATTAACATAGCTATCCAGCCATTTTTTCGCACCTAATAGTCGACTTTTTTTCGTAAATTTTTGAGGATCGTACAACGGGTGTTTTTCATTTCCTCGATAGCATACAAACCCTACTTCCTTACATGCTGAAAAATATGCTTCATTCACTTGATTACGCGGAAAGACAATCGATTTCATCGGTCCAATATTTTCTTCACAAATCATAGCAGTAGCATGTAAATCTGCACGGAAATTTGCTTCAGTTTGTCCATTTTCTAAACAGTAAAAATGTGAAAATGTATGACTGCCTATTTCTTGATGTGGCGTACGTTTAATCTTCTCAATTAAGGATTTGCCGAAATGTAAAAGGTCCTCTTGCTCATTTTCTCCTACTTTTGCAAGTTGTGTATGTGCTGCGTAGCGCATGTTTTTATATTTTATTGGAATACCTCTTAAGTAGTGAGCCATTTCCGCTTTTGTTTCTGCAAACAATAGACCTACTGTTGCCCAAGTCGCATGAATGCCATACTGTTCAAACAACTCTAGTATTTTAGGCAATGCTTCACGGACGCCATATAAATTTTTATTGTATTGTCCGTGCTTAAATACATCGTGGACACCCCAATTTAGCTCAAAATCCAATGATATAACAAGACCTCCACGATTTACTTCAATGACTACTTCCTCCATTTTTGCACGCCCAGTAACAGTGCACGTATTTTGGATTGGGTAATGTAACCAGAATATACATCGACGACTTGTCCACCGAAGCCTAGTTTAAACGCACGAACATTTTGATCATCTGTCAGCTTCCCCATATCATATAAAACAAAGCCTTGCTCCTTTAAATGCAATAAATTATGCCATAGTAAGAACCGATTTGCATATCGAATTGGTCTTTTTAAATGCTCTGGCATTGATTGTGAATGACAAGTCGCTACATAATAGGACATCGCTTTTTTAGCGTATATAATATCGAGTCTATAGCATAGTGTTTGTCCACAAATACTGCGAATCTCAGACAACCATAGTGCTCCTTTATTTTTTAAAAGCGTAATAGCTTCCATTTGAGACTTACTAATTAGCTCGAGTTTTTTTCTTTTTGCGAAGTTATTATAAAACTGTTGAAAGGCTCGTAAATTGGCATCTGATGGTTCTTTATAAATAAAAACTTGATAGGACTCTTTTTGTGCACGTCGAAGAATTTTTCGATTACTTTCTGAAAGAGCAAGATACAATGATAACTCACTATCTGTAAGGTGAATATGAACCGTTTCACTTTTAACAAGCTTACGGCTTGGTACAAGTGAATTTGTATAGCCAATAACCTTCATTGATTTTCTAACATTGGCTGGCTTCTCTACGAAATAAAAATGCTGCATTGCGATATTCCATCGCTTACTTTTAATGGACAGAATGAACATCGCCCCCACTCTCTGTGTATTTTTCTACATGATTTCGCTCATAACGAGCACATTTAAAATGTTTCATTCGAGAAATACGTTTATAGCCTAGCTGCAATAATCGTTTACGCTTTCGCCATTGCCAAAATCTCGCAGTAACCCAAAGTGTTTGTGCAGGTTTCATTTTTTGGAAGAAGGCTGTAATAATATCGATATTTTTATAAACATCATATGTTAAAAAATATGTCTGCTTTGGCAATGCTTCAACAATTTGCAAATCATCTACACGCCAGTTCACCGCATGTAATGCAAACGCAGGTTTATTCGTTTCTGCATAAGAATCTTTGTAAATCGTGTATCCCTTATAAAATAGAGAAATAATTTCTTCCTTATCGAGTTGCATCGCCTCCTGTATCGACAACTCCTCAAACAAATCTCCTACAGGTCGTTGCGGTGTAACATTATCTGATGGGGATAATTCATACAAATTCACTTGCTTAAAACGAATAAATTTTTCTACGAATAGTTGTCCATATTCTAGCCAATTTTTTACTTTCCCATACTTTACTAAGTAACGTAATTGACCTAGAGTATTGCGTTTCCATTCCACGACACGATGATTGTCCTTTAAAAATTCCTTGAGCCGTTCCTTCAGCGTATAGCTACTCGCCAATAGCTTTGCTTGCTTCGTTCCACCGCTTACGAGCATGCGCCTCGTAAAATCAATATTAGAGCGCCAATCGAACTTATACGGCTCATAGCCAATACTCATATCGAACAAGCGATAGTTTTCAGAATACGTTCGCTTAATCGTTTCTTGATTCACTAATCTGCCAGGCCCAAATATATTAAATGTTGGCTCATGTGCAAGTGCGTAAGTTACATAACGTCCACGACAGCAAATTCCATATGTGAAGGCAATCCATTGGTCTTCAAAAACAAGTGCGTCTACCTCGACTTGCAATGCCTCCCCTTTAAGAAGCGTTAACTGTTCGAAAAAATCCTTTTTCTTCCCTTTCGTAAAATCACTTGTATCTATTTTTTTAGCCCATCGTCGATCAAATAATCTAAACATTTGCCAAAGTTCGTCTCGCGAAGGGATTTTCCTCGTTAATGAGCCTAATTTTCGTAGCTTCCGTTCTCTTCTATCCATACCATGCATTTTTCTACGTTGATTAAAGTAGTTAGGAATATCTACATCATGAAAGGCAAGATACGGAGTCACTACACGAAAAATACTTGGACGTAACTGCCTTTCAACAAAATATTGCTCAATGACTTTTGTAGAGTCTTTGCTTTCCAATAATCCATGAAATGAAAATAGTAGATGTTTATACTTTTCAATGAGCTGATCAAACACAAAGGTTGTAGCGGGCAACAGCCATTCTTTTTTCGCTACAACACCTGAATAATTCGCAATATTTTCTCCCGCAAAGGCATAAATTCGTACTCCCCATCGAAGTCGAACCATGAAGGGGAAAAAGGCAATGATAGTACCATTTTCTTCAACAGCATAGAGCTCGACACGCTCTCTTCGTCCAACAATTTGCCACCAGTTATAAAACCAAGCAAATTCTATAAATGGATTATCATTGTCCTCAGATGCTAAAATTTCATCCCAAATATCCTTGTACCACATAAGCTCATCATCAGTTCGAATGCGAATTAATTGCAAATTAATCACCTTTCTTAGCCGATTTTAAAACAGCCTGTTCGTAGATAAATAGCGTTTTCTGATACATTGGTAGAAACGTAAAATTCCTTAAAAAGCGGCGTTCACTTGCGTCCCCCATTTTTTGACGTAAGCTCTCATCTATTAACAATTGTTTAAGCCTGTTCTTTAGTAGATCTTTATCATCTCGATTAATTAAAAATCCATTCTCATACTCAGAAATTAACTCATTGACACCGCCCACATTCGTAGCGATAATTGGAAGTCCAGCTCGCATTGCTTCAATAATTGAAATCGGTAAGCCCTCCCAATCTGATAACAAGACAAATACATGACTTTCCTCAAGTAAGGATGTGACATCTAATTGATTGCCCAAAAATGAGACACGATCTATTAAACCTTTATCGGCAATAAATTCTTCTAAACTAGGGCGCAGTGAGCCATCACCGATCAATTGCAAGCGCCAAGGTACATCAGAAAGCTCCACTAAAGCCTCTAGCAATAAATCCTGTCTTTTTGGCACTTCAAAACGAGCAACCATCACGATTAATGGATGCTCCTCATTCTCTTTTATAGGTGCTACTTGCTTCTCTATTTGATCGATGCCATTATGAATCGTCAGCATTTTATGAGCAGGAGCAATTTTTTGCATTAATGCTAACTTGCGATCATATTCAGATACCGTAATAATTTTAGTTGTCAACGGCTGAACTGATTTTTCCATTCGACGATACATCCTCTTTTTTTTGTGCGGTACACCTTCTGTAAAACTCCAGCTATGAGCCGTAAAAACAGTTGGAATGCGTAAAAGCCTTCCTACTACACGACCAATTGCGCCCGCCTTCGATGAATGCGCAGCAATAATATCTGGTTGTATGTTTTTAAATGTTGCTCTTAATTGCCAAAAGGTCTGTAAATCCTTTTTTAGGTGAATCGCTCGCTGCATGGCTGGGATACTGATAACATCAATTTTTTCTTCTTGAAAGCGCCACAGTGACGGATCATAAAGGCCTGTTACAATAGTTACCTCGTGACTATCTTGCTTTAATTTTATGGCGAGTGCCTCCACATGCTTTTGCGCTCCTCCAATCTTATCCATACGTGTAATAAGCTGAACGATCTTCAGAACCTAACACTCCTTAATTTTTAATAAGCACCTGTTCTCGCTAAAACTACGAAAAGTGTTTTGATGATAATTTTAAAATCCATCCAAAAGGAATAACGATCAACGTATTCTAAGTCATATGAAATTTTTTGCCCGTGAGAAATATTAGAGCGGCCGTTAATTTGAGCTAGACCTGTTAAACCTGGCTTTACTTCTAAACGCCGTGCCTGTAAAGTGTTATAAGCATTTGTGATGGTTGGAACTTCTGGACGTGGTCCAACAATACTCATATCTCCTTTTAAAACATTAATGAGCTGTGGAATTTCATCAATACTGAACTTGCGAAGAGTGGCCCCAACTTTTGTGATTCGTGCATCCTGTTCAGTTTTAAAAAAATAATCATCCGGAATTCCGCCTGCACACATAGTAGGCATATTCACTGGAACTGCTTGTATGGTCATTGTCCGCAGCTTCCAAATAACAAAGCGCTGATGATCCTGTCCGGTACGGATTTGTTTAAAAAAAACAGGGCGGCCTGTGCTAATAAGTAAAACGAGGAATACTACTAACATAAGAGGGATGGTAATGAAAAGTAATAGGAGTGCCCCCGCAATATCAAAAATTCTTTTCCCGTACTGACTATAAAATTTAATAGTCTGAGCTGACTGCTCGTGCAACACATCATCCTTCGCATTTTTTTACCACTTAACTTTATATATTCATTTGGGACATTTATAGAACTACTTTTGAAGAAGCAATTCCATAATAATATGTAGAAAAAAGGTACATCACCATAACGTGGATTGATTTCCGTTCTGGTTAGGCGCTTTCTAGGGGATGTCGGGGAAACGATGTTTATTGCCCGAAAGTGAAGCGTCCGTCAATAAGACGTAAAGTCTTTACTCCAATCTGCCTACTAAAAATGCATACATGTAATAAATCAAAAAAGGAGTTATTTCAAAATCATTTTTGAATAACTCCTCATATTTAGCCATTAATAGAGATGTTCCTTTTTATCCTTGTATAATCTGTACTTCGCATGTAATTTGAACATTTCCTTTTAATGCCTTACTAATCATACATGTTTGTTCTGCCTTCTCAGCTAATCGATTAATTCTTTTTCGTTCTCGCTCAGATAAATTTTGTACAATAATTTTTGGCTTATGTAAAATTTTCTCATAAGTAAAAACACCGTTCGTGACATCAACAAAACCTTCAGCTTGCATAGACAAATCCAACACAGCAATCTTCGAATTTTCAAGTAATGTAGCCAGTGTAATTAAATAGCAGGTTGCTGCCGCTCCTAGCAGCATTTCATCAGGATTTGTCCCCATCCCTGGTCCATTCATTTCTCGAGGAATAGAAATTTTCGTATTTAGATTGTCTGCAACAATATTACCCGTCCCATTTCTCCCCTCCGACCATTGTAAATTCATAGTAAATAAATGTTGAACCATAAATAAATCCTCCTTTGATTATATTGGCTACGAGTAGAGCGCTTACCTTTGGGACATGAGCAGTTCTTTGCTCCATCACTTTACCCAATCAGTTTTCTTCGTTACCGGACCAATTCTATTATCTGCCTAATCAGCTTGCAAGGTTACTAGAACATTTCTACGTACAACTCCATTTCTCCCTTCGAAGGATTCTAATTTTTTAAAGTGATTTTATGGAAATGGAGGTTGATCGACTCCTTCGGGATCATCGTACGCCCCTAGAATAACGCCCAACCCAAACGGAAATCAACCCCACACTATAGCGACAAACGCAATCCTTCCCTCAGTCTAAAGAATTATCAGTGCAATAATGAAACATCCAATATTTAAGAAAAACAGTAAAACTGATTTTATGGTAAAATAGAAAAAACAATTCTTTAGGAGATTTTAAAAATGATTTTAACAAAGCAACAAGCAATACAAGCACTTAAAAAGAACAAATTTATCGGTTTTACTACTAAAACAGGAAATATTATTATAAGGAAGATGAATAAAACCGATTATAATATTTTTGTATTTGAAGAAGGCAAAGATAAACCAGTACGTTATGTAGGTTCTATTATGAACGTCATGGCGACAATGAGCGACAAAGCTTCTAACAAGGATTTCGTTATTGTGGAACAGCTTTCAACTCAAAATAAAGGAGAGGCTGAATCTGTAGAGAATGATGAAATCAAAGAAGTAGTGGAGCCTGCAGAGAAAGCTGAAATTAAAGAAACTGCTAAACCTGCAGAAAAAAATGAAGCCAAAGAAGCAAAAAAAGAAAAAGTAGAAAAAACAGCTGACTTCGATGAAGAAAGACGTGCTATTTCAGGTTACGAGGGCTTATATGATGTTTCGGCGAGCGGTCGGATCATTACAGTGCGTGAGAATCGCCCATTAGCTCGATGCAACGATGAATATGGTTTCCATATTGTTCGACTAACAAAAGAGGGTACTGCTTCAAGTCACAATGTATTTGAACTTTGGAAACAGGCATACCCTGAACTTGAACAAACTAATTTTAAAGGTGCCTTAAAAGCGAAATATGGTACAGGCTGCAAGCTAAGCGATAAACCGGGTATACACTTTTAACCCTCTTAGTGAGTGTCACGAAATTTTGCAGAAGCATAATTGATTTATAAACCCCGAACGTCGATGCATTGACGCTCGGGGTTTTTAAATTATGGAAAGGAACCTACTATAATTTGCGATTGATATCTATTCCGGTTTGATTACGCAGATTTCGATAATAAAGCCCCTAATAATAGATTTATCGATAAATTAATCTCTTACTTTTTAGTAATTCATACAACGGACCTTTTTCTAAAACTTACGACTATCATATTCGTTTCTACTTAGCATATATTTTTTAAAAACAGCTTAAAGAATATATAGGGTGGAGGAATTTTGCAGTTGAGCGCAATGATACTTGGTGGCTTTCTTTTTTTTAGTGCTAGCATTGGAGGAGCTCTAGCTTGGGTATTCTCTAGGCTATTCCAGCATACAACTCATGGATTATCATTATTATGTGGTGGATTTTTAGTTGGCTTACTTGTAGTAGACGTCATTCCTTCTTCTTTTCAAATATACAAATCATTTGGCCTGTTACTTGGCATTTTGTTGGGCTATTTAATGTTTGAAATACTTAATAGTTTATTTCACACTTCTCATACTCAAAATTCCTCAGTATCACTATTGGCAATCGCTATCATTATCCACACTATTCCGATGAGTCTTACTATCGGACAGTTGTTAGGGAAAGCCTCATTAAGTATTGCTATTACAGCTTCTATTATTCTACATCATCTACCAGAAGGCTTTGCACTTTCTACAGCATTATTATCACAAGGAGAACGGCTTTGGAGACTCTTTATTTATTTTATAGCATTTTCGATTTTCTTTAGTGTTTTCATACAGATTGGTCAATATTGGGAGTTATCTGATAAGGCACAAGGCGTACTAATGGGCGTATCGATTGGGTTAATCGCAACAGCCAGTATTTCAGAATTTATTTTGCATCATATTCGTTCAGTATCAATAAAATCAATTATAGCATTCGTTTTATTAGGTTATTTATTAAGTCACGTATTTCATATGCTAGTCGAATAAAAAAGCAATCCACCCCATATTGTGGATTGCTTCTTTTTTAATTACTTTTCGTCACCAATTAACATAAATGTTAGTGATAAGATTTTAGCGAACTGTGCACGTGAAAGATTACCTTTTGGATTAAATTGACCGTTTGCTCCATCAATCACACCTAATTGCTTTAATAATCCGATTGATTCAACAGTTTCCTTACGCATTTGGTTTTTGTCTGCAAATGGGTTATTTTTGCTAACCTTACTTACATCAAATTCCATTCCTTCTAAGTATCTTGCAGTTACAAATGCCATTTCCTCACGTGTAACAGGTTTATACGGCTCAAAATTAACACCATCAAAAATATCAATTATGCCATATTCCTCTAAAATCGCTACTTCCTTCGCACCCGGGTATTTTGCCAAATCTTTATATGTAGCAGGACCTTCATAATCTTCCTTCACATCTAATCCTGAAGCACCGAAAATCATAGTAACTAATTGTCCGCGTGTTACTTGACCATTTGGATTAAATGTTGTAGCAGATGTACCCTTAATAATGTCTAATTGGAACAATAATTGGATATAGCCCTCTGCCCAATGTCCAATAGTATCCGTGAAGTAACCACCTGGTTTTAACACAAGATCATTTTCCTTAATTGATCCAATAAAATCATTCAAATCCTCATCAGCAAAAGCTTGCCATTTCCCTTCAGCATAAACTTCCGCCTTAAATGCATTTCCAGATGGAGTAAATCTCATTTGAATAGAGTCACCGAAAAGCTCTTTAAATTCTTTTTGTTCTTGTGCACTCATTTCAGTAGTTTTCAATAGTGCTTGTAACGAAATCTTTACTGTCATATTATTTTTCGTCGTTACTAATGTCATCTCTTTATCTTCATAAGATAATTTAGAAATTACTAGTGTTTTATAAAGATCTTGGTATGTCATCGATTGCGCTTGTTTAGTCGCTGCAACTGCCTGTTTCGGATGGATAATACTAGAAACATCTACAGTTTCTTGAGCATTTGCTTGTAATCCAAAACCTCCTGTAAAACATGCAATACTAAGTGCACCAGCTAAAAACGTCTTTTTCATTATACTTGCCCCTTTCCATTCATAAATTCAGTGTACTAAAACAACTGTTAGTAAATCTATAAAAATATGTAAATTATTCAAAATTATAAAAAAGTCCTATTTTCTTAAAAATACAAAATTACTAAATCTCCAAAAATATCAGGAAGTATATTACATAATTTTTACAATGCATCAGGTACTTTTTACAATAAATCCAATGAAATGTACCATTATTCTTCGTTTAGAATAAACACCGTATCATAAATATGCTTTATGCCTCTTTTTATTTATGCAGAAAAATTAGTAAATCTTGTTTTTTCTTTAGTAGGTATAAAGTAGATAGCCAACACTAATTCATGCTCTTTAAATTGAAAAAATCAAAGGGTTTTCTTTGCGTGGAAAAAAATTCAATGTTAAGTATAGTTCTATTTTATTCTATATATTAAAATATTTGATATATAAAGATTTCTATCTAAAGAAAGGAGTTTTAGTACTTGGTAAATACTCTTGTAAATATATTTGTCCTTATAACTCTCTTCAGTATTGTTATAGCAATTGTTTTTCTTCTTCTTGCAGTGATCAATTTCATAAAGATGGATAAGATTAAAGCACTGAAAATGTTGAAATTAACCGCGATCCCCATTATCATTATGATTTTTTGTATGATAGGATTTTGGGATATTTCCCCTGAATACAAAGCAAATAAAGAAAAGATGACTATTACATATGAAGAAAAACCAGTAGCTAAAGTAGAATCAACAGAAGATGCAACTTGGCAGACTAAAGTAAAGGAGGTTGCTTCTCTTAATAGCACTTCTTCTAAAAAGTTCGATACAATTGAAGCCTACGCTAAAAAGTATCCCGCTACAAAGACTGAAATCAAAGAATTCGAGGATTACATGAAAGCCGAATATAAAAATAAAAAATATTTGGCAGACGTACAAAATAATGAATATATGCTAGAAAATATTTTTAAGGCATATGTAGTGAATAGATACTATGGGGAAGAAGAAACGCCAATCAATGATTTTGTCTTTGGATTTTATCAAAACGTTAATTATACTTTTAAGGGACTTGAATCCATTAATAGTCATGCAATAAAATATAATGAACGCCAAATGAACAAAGCATTAGCGTCTATTGAACATTAAATGTCACTCTCTCGGGTGACGTTTTTTACTTTTGGGGAAATTAATGAAGTCGTTATATTATTATAATAATTGAGGCTTTCATTTGATTTTTCAATATTAGAAGAAGTAGTATGGAGGTGTAACAAGGGATACAGCACATACCCATACAATTATATTAATGTAGCAATTTCGAAGGAGGAATTTAGGATGAATTATCAAAATATTACAGTTGCAGGTAGCGGTGTTCTAGGTAGTCAAATTGCTTATCAATCAGCTTTTAAAGGATTTAATGTAACAGTATACGATATTAATGATGAGGCCTTAACAAATGCACAAGATCGTATCACAAAATTAAAACCGTTATACCAAGAAGACTTAGGCGCGACGCAAGAAGAAGTTGATGCTGCATATGCACGTTTATCATTTAAAAGTGATTTATCAGAAGCGGTTGCAAATACCGATCTTGTGATTGAGGCGATTCCCGAAGTTGTTAAAATTAAAACGGAATTTTACACAAACCTTGGCAAAGTTGCCCCTGCTAAAACAATCTTTGCGACAAACTCATCTACATTATTACCGAGCCAATTTGCTGAAGCAACTGGTCGTCCAGAGAAATTTATAGCGCTTCACTTTGCAAATACGATTTGGAAAAACAACACAGCCGAAATTATGAAGCATCCAGGCACTGATATGAAAGTGTTCGATGAAGTCGTAGAATTTGCACGTGCAATCGGCATGGTTCCACTTCCATTATATAAAGAACAACCAGGCTATATTTTGAATTCATTACTAGTTCCATTTTTAGATGCTGCTGAATCACTATTAGTAAAAGAAGTAGCAGACCCAGAAACAATCGATAAAACATGGATGATTGGAACAGGAGCACCACTAGGTCCATTCGCCATCCTTGACATTGTCGGCATTAACACTGCATTCAACATTGTAGAGGCAAAAGCCGCTGCTACAGGTAATGAAAACTTTAATAAACTAGCCAACCTCTTAAAAACAGAGTATATCGAAAAAGGCAAACTAGGCCGCGCTACAGGCGAAGGGTTCTATAAATATCCAAACCCTAACTTCGCAAAGCCTGATTTCCTAAAAGGCTAATTAATAAAACGATGTACATAGTGTCTTCACTATGTGCATCGTTTTTTATTTCAAGGCGGAATTTAGGTTGCGGGTAGTCACTCGAAACAACCGGGTATAAAGTTCACGAGAAAAAATCCCAAAAACTAGGTGCATCCTGAAATTCTACTGTTGCAAGCTTCTCTATAATTTTCAATTTAATTTCTTGTTCCAAGTCTTCCCTTTCCTGAAAGTCTGTATTGTGCAAACATTGTTTTATTTTCGGTATGAAATTCTCTATAATCGTTAGCGTCTCCTCATTGTATTGATTTTCTAAAATCGTCATATATTATTCCCCCTTTTTGCTGAGTGTAGTTTTGAGTTTATTTAAAGCCTTCCTATGAAGGTTTGATATATTCTGCGGTGTAGTTTGTAATGTGTGAGCTATTTCTTTTATAGAAAGCTCTTTTACATAAATCATCTCTAATATTTGAAGTTGTTTAACCGTTAGTTTTTGCAAAGACTTTAAAAGCAATTCATCTTCAATATTGTCAAATAATCCTCCATCAACTATATGATCCAGTTCAATTTCGACGCTTGCATCTTCTATTAGCTCTTTCGCAGTCGTGCCACCTTCTTCTGATAAGCCCTTATCTAATATTAATAAAGCACGATTTTGTAGCCTTCTCCTTTTTTTATCAAAATCTAAGCTAAAAAAATAAATTAAATTACTGACATATTTGATTTTCCTAACATTTATATAGTGAGATTGGAAAGATTCATCGACAAGTTTCTTATTTTGTTCGGTTGGATATAAGATCGCCTTTTGCACCAAATAAAGATTATTGGAATCCGACAAAAAGCTTTTTATGATTGGATTGTTAACCTGCGCATTATTTCTATAGAAGAATTCCTCTATTTTTTGTTTCTCCATTTAATTATCCCTCCAATACTTCCGCCTTCTCTCTATTTAAAGTGAATGTTGTATCTATATTATAAACTAAAATAGGAACAAATGTTCTTAAAAAGAATAAAAAAAACACCTTTTATACAAAAAAGGTGATTTAATCCAACTCTTTCAAATATCTAAAATAGCTTTTATTTTTTCTGGCTGATAACCAATAATTCTCTCCACTTTATGATCAGCGACTATTAAAGTAAATGGGATAGCACTACTATTAAAATGCTTAAACTCCTTTAATACGTGCTCTTCATTAATATCCTTATTGGTATACGTAATATTATTTTCTTCTAACCATTCCTTTAACCTAACACAATATTGACATTCCTCGCTTGAATATACCGTTATATCATATTTCATCTTAAAGACCTTAAAGAGGTCTAAAACATAAGAAATGGAAACCATGACAAAATAATATTTTTTTACAGGAAGGTTGTTTTTATTACAGAAGGATCCTCTTTACATAGTACAGTTACAATTTTGATGATATAGCCAAGCGGTAAGGCAAGGGTCTGCAAAACCTGGATCCTCGGTTCGAATCCGAGTATCACCTTATATTACTAATTTGGAGTAAGAGGGAGGGTGATTTACATTATGACACCAGAAAATGTTCCAATTTGGATTAGCCTAATAGGAAATTTTGGATTCCCTATTGCCATTACAGTCTATCTATTCATTCGCTTTGAAAGGAAAATAGATAAATTAGAAGCGGTTATCATGGAGTTATCGGAAGTTATAAAATCTCTTAATTACAAAAAAGGAGGGTGAACCACATAGAAATTGAAAAATTAATGGCGGGTGTTCAAACATCTGCTAAAATTTAAATGAAGGGTGGGAGGGTCTAAATTGGGAATTGGATTAGTTGCTTTGGGGTTAGTATTAGTACTAGGAATAGCTATTATGATAAGTCTTGGTAAATCGAGTAAAAAGAAATATATAATTTTGGGAATAACTATGATGTTAGTAATTGCTCCTTTATTCTCAGGGGTTGTTTCTATTCTGTATGGGAGATATGAAGGTGAGGGATTTGCGGCGGTCGTACTAATGATGGTCATGTTTCCACTTCTATTTTTAACGGGACTTGTGCTTCTTCTTTTAGGAATTTTTAAAAAAGGGAAAGCTAAAGCTATTAAGCCAACGGATGCGTAACAGCTTTTATTGCTTTTATATGACTTTCATTTGACGCTTATATTTATTATTGTGCAGGTAATTGACTTACACTTGCATTTCCTACTAACTCGCGTTAGTGGGTGTATTATTTTGTCTTTCGCTTTCGATTTTGACCAGCATATAATTTATTGCTAAAAAGGTTATCTTTTCTGTATGATTGTAAATAATGGAAGGGGAAATTTATGATAGCCTACAGGAGAATTGCTGTACTATATTTTCTTATTATGTTCCTTAGCATTTTTATTGCAACACAAATGAACAGTATATTAACCGGTGTATTGGTTCTTGCTTTTTTGTATTGGTTGTTTATTGGTTTTCCTTATTTATTACAAGAAAAGGTAAAGTTTTTCGAGATATGTTGGAATTGGTTAACGAAAGGTGGAAGAATAGGTCCTAGAAACTAAAGATTTACACATTCATTTTACTGAATATTCAGATTAATGAACCGAGTAATGTGATCAAATCCTGGAAGCTTACATGCTTTATCAGATTTTTATTTTAAGCATACTATACAACTATAAAGGGATCGATTGGAGGCAATTATGATTAGCAACATTAAAATTGCAAAGGTCAATATTGCGCTGGCAATTTTACTTGCGTTAGGTATCACCTATAATTATTTTTACAATCATGTACCAATTCAAATTGAACTCTTAGGCAATTTAGGATTTTGGTTAGTATTCCCATTATCAATCATCAATATAGTACTGAGCTTAAAGCTACTGAAAAATAAAACGGGTAATGCTAGTAGCTACGTCACTTTTACGATTGCTGTCATTATTTTAATCATTGCTTTATTCTATTTGTTTCATTGGACCACGCCATAAAAATCAAAAAACTCCAAGGGTAAAAGCTCTTGGAGTTTTCGCTTTAGCTTATTTCAGTGGCTGCATCCACTGAAATAAGTTATAGATACAAAGCCATATAATCCTCATCAAAATATTGCTGACCTATTTTTAATGCCCTCTTCTCCGTTCCAAAAACCTCAAACCCTAAAGAAGAATACAGTCCTTTTGCTGAAGCATTCGTTGACACAACCGTTAGATGAAGCTGTTCAACTCTCTTTAACTCCCTCGCTTTGTTAATTGCTTCGACCATTAAATGCTTACCAATACCAAGCCCTCGCTTTTTCGGAGAAACATACACCGCAAAGATGCTCGCTTTATGCTTTAACTTAAGCTTACTTTCCTGCACTAACGTCGCAACACCCACTAATTCTTCCTGATCAAATACCCCTATCGTATAAGCCCCCTGTGATTCAAATCTGCTGGCAAACAGCTCAATCGGATTATCCTTTTCCTCCTCAAAGCTAGAGCCAAATGCCTCAGGATTATTTTGTAGCGCTTCTAATCTTAAATTCCGATAGGCTTCAGCGTCTGCAGCTATTAAAAGTCTACTATTCATTTTTATCCCTCCTACGATACTTTCCATTTTTATCGCCAATTCTTAATAGTATTTTATGTACTTCCACAAGATAATTCCCTAAAATGGAAATAACAGCACAAAGAAGAATGTTAAAATATGAAATCTAACAGTATGGCGCATCATTTTCATCTATTACAAGAGCAGCGAATTCACTACGTATCTTGCATTCATTCACTCCCACAGGAACAACTATGGCACCGCGATAAAGAAGGAAAATGGTCTATCGGTGAACACTTCTATCACCTTTATCTAATCTTAAAAATGCTGAAAACAGCAACAAAGTTTTCCTTACTACTGACGCCTTACGCAAAAATGCGAAGAAACAAGCCTTTCGCTACAGAAATACATGATATATACGAGGAATATAAAAACAAAAAAGGAAGCGGCATGAGAGCTCCAGGAATATTAGTGCCCCCCTCTAAAATTCGTTTTATGCTAAGCAGCAACGAAATCGAACAATTACTAGTAAACGAAACGAGTGTAATGCAAGAATTAGTAAAAAATATTGAGAAGGATATTGCCGGGCATATTGTCTTTCCAGATCCCATTGCTCACTACCCTAACCTTATTCAATCTATCCAGCTACTTGCCATCCATGAAAAGCATCATTTTACAATAATGACGGAGCAATATAATCGATTGATTGCATCTAGTGAAGTTTTAATTTAAGCGTTTTAAAATGAAAAGAGGTTTGAAATATGAAGATTCTAGGAAATATTATTGATGATCAAGGAAGATGTAAACACTATTTTAAAAAACAAGATACCATTTCAATTAAATTTAAATGCTGTAGAGAGTATTATCCTTGCTATAAATGTCATGAGGAAAATTCAAATCATAAAATTCAGCCATGGAAGAAAGAGGACTTTCATGAAAAGGCAATATTTTGTGGTGTATGTAAAAGTGAATTAACGATTCATGAATATATGAATCACACAAGCTGTAAACATTGTCATACTCTTTTCAATCCAAATTGCAGTAAGCATTTTCATATATACTTTGAGACGGATAATAATAATCCTACATGTACTTTCTAATTATAAAAGCCTTTGAAGAATGATTAATTCCTTCAAAGGCTTTTCCTATTACCATAACAGGAGCTACGCGTAATGATTATTTATTATATTTTTGAAGAAATACTTTTACTTTCTCCTTGGCAAATTGCGTGCTCAAACTACCTGGATTTGCATCAAAGCCATGATCGACCTTTGGAAGAAGATAATGTTCATGCGCTACACCGCTTGTAGTCAGTTTCTCACCCAAGACGTTTGCCTGCTCTACAGGAACAATACGATCATCCGTCCCTAAAAACATAATAGTTGGTGGCGTATGTTCCTGGATATAGCTTATAGGGGAAAGCATCTTATAACGCTCAGGGTAATCGGATGGTGAACCTCCAATGTACTTAGCCATAACATCTTGGACATAACTCTTACTTGGATTGTTCTTGTAAAACGCAGTCATATCTGACGGCCCATACATGTTAATCACTGCCTTGATCGGTACATCCGGAACATCCGTTGATGGCGGTAAATGCTTATCTCCCATACTATATGCAGCAAGCATAGCTAGATTTCCCCCAGCAGACTCTCCCATTAAAATAATTCTATTCGAATCAATCTTATACGTATCTGCATTTTGCACGATCCAACCAATCGCCGATTTAACATCCCCTACTTCATCTTTCCAACCTGCTTCAGGAGGCATACGATATCGGACATCAAAAACAGTGTACCCTTGATTATTCATCCACTGATTCCAGTCTTGCACTTGGCCTTTATCCCCACTTACCCAACCACCCCCATGCACTTGAACAATGACAGGTGTTAAAACATCCTCTGATTTTTTCTTCGCTGGCCACACATCAAGCTTTAGTTCAATGCCGTCCGTAGTTTTCCCATACACCACATCTACACTAGGCTTTGTTGAGATATTTTGTTTATAGAAAAAATGTGAACTAAGAGCAACCGATACATTCTCGCTTTTAGCATAGCTTTTCATATTACTAATTGGCTGCACAGTTAAAAACATTAATAACAACAAAATAGGAAATAACACTGTAAGAGCAATTAAGGTTTTCTTCCAAAAAGAAAGAGCTAATAAAACTATTAGTATTAATGCTGTAACTACTAGAATAATCGGAAATATAGAAACTCCCCATGCAAGTAGACTCATTATTTTATCCATATTACTCGGATTAAAAATATAGTAGGCCACTATAATAATAATAAAACATACTATCACAGAGAGGATTGTGAGTAGCCACTGAAGAAAACCTCTAGGTCGCCAATTTGTTGTCTGATTCATTTTTAAAACCTCCCCTATTCTAAAGAACTTCACCCGTGCGATGGTTTAATATATACGATATGTTATTATCATTCCCATTTAAACATGCAGCCCCAAGTTCATCTAGTAGTTTCAATTTTGTCACCACATGTTAATTCTACACGCATAAATCATACTTGATATTTCAAAAAATGCCCGCAACCATTAATCTTGGCTACGGGCTGTTCACTATTTCATTGAATAAATTGAGAAAGTGCCATGTTTTAGAAGGGTAGAATGCTTAAGCTCAGTCAAAAACTGCATAAAAAAGAGCCGAAAAGATTCGATTCGGCATTTATTCAAACATTCCTATACTGAGCTCCCTACAAAATGATTCTATCGTGTCACGCTCTTCTTTTGGCAATGCTTCGTACTCAACCAGATATTGTGCTGAAAAGTCTTCTAGCTCCTTATAACTGACTTCTCTTGTCAGGACGATTCCATTGACCTCATTAGCCAATTCGTTTGCCGCCACAATATCCGTAAACGTAAAGGCTTGTTCTTCGTCATCCGTAAATGTAAGAAGGTCAATTTCCCCCTGGTAATAGCGATTATCTACTTGCACTACATAATATCTAATTGAATCCATTATACACCTCCCTAATTCATGATTTTCATTATTACCTGTTTACTAAAAATCCATCCCTTATCAATTCGCACGGGCGTTACCTTCAATAAACTGATGAATATCCATGTCACAACGCAGTTATAAAAACCCTGACATTGCTAAAGCAGCATTCGTAAAAACGTTTCAAAGTTCACGCCTGCTTCACGTGGAATTTGCGCTTTTGATGTCGCTTCAATTGAAGCAGCCAAAAACGTCTCGGCAAGCTTCATCGACTCAACTAAATCCTGTCCGCGCATCATGCCACCCATAATGACGGATGCAAACAAATCACCTGTGCCTGAATAGCTCTCGCCGTTGTATTCTCGGATACTAGAAAACGAACGATGTGCATCGACATACATATTGCCTACATAGCGCTTATTCGCGTCTGCTGGCGGCGGATTCAAACCGGTAATTATAACGTTCGCTTTAGTTTCCTGCTGCAGCTGATGGCCCGCTTCCTCTATCGCCTGAATATAATCTAAATCGTCCTGATAGCTCTGTAGCTTCTCGTATGACAATCCCGTAAGCAAGCAACATTCTGTAATATTTGGCGTAATAATATCTGCACATTTCACTAGCGCCTTCATACGATCAAGCAACTCGCCTGTATACATTTTATAAACCTCGCCCAAATCGCCCATTACCGGATCGACAAGCAGCGTTGTTTCACTCGAGTGGAAGACGTTTAAAAACCGAAAGATATTATCGATTTGCTCCTTCCCTGTCACAAAACCTGTGTGAATACCATCAAAGGTTGCTCCAAGCTTGCTCCACTCATCCACAAAGTAGTCCATCTTTGACGTTAAATCCTCACAATAAAAACTTGAATACCCTGTTTGCGCGGTTAATATTGCAGTTGGTAATGGCACCGCCTGAACACCCATCACTGACAGCACAGGCATCGCAGCCGTTAACGAGCACTTCCCAAAGGATGACATATCCTGAATTACAGCAACTTTTTTCATCATACTCTCCACCTAACTAATCCTGCTTGTATTCTCTCATCGTATCATAATTAGCTAGATGCGAAAATGCACTCCCTTATAGAAAAACAAACTGACCTTTACTTTTTTTATCAAATTGGCACTTTTACGATAGTCAGTCCTTTGCTAAAGTAAAAATTATTAAAAAATTCATCCTAGCGAGGACATGCAAATGCAAAATATACAAAGTCAATCCTATACAAAACCACGCACGAAAACATTTGATTTAGTCATTACTTCCATTCTTGCAGCACTTGTTTTCGTCGCGACAATGTTTATTAATATAAAGCTACCATTCGGGCAAGGTGGACTTATTCACCTAGGAACATCCATGCTTTTGATCACGTCGATTTTATTTGGTCCTAAAAAAGGGGCACTTGCTGGAGCAATCGGAATGGGCTTATTCGATATCGTAGGTGGTTGGTTAATTTGGGCGCCAACTACAATTATCTCCCGCGCATTACAAGGCGCCATCGTTGGGAAAATCGCTTGGTCTAAAGGACATAAAGGCGACGACATCCGATTAAACATTTTAGCAGTCGGTGTTGCTATGCCCGTGATGATTGCGGTCTACTATATCGGGCAAGCGATTATGTTCAAAAGCTGGGTTGCCCCTATGGCATCCATTCCAGGGGACGTCATTCAAAACGTTGTCGGCTTAATGATCGCGATCCCAGTATGTATCGTGATGAAAAAAACACCGTACTTCAAAAAGAATTTCTAATAATAAACACGCCATCTTACTGTTTTGCCGACAGCATCGATGGTGTGTTTTTCAATTATAAAACTATTATTAGAATTTCAAATGACAATAATGAAGGCTTTTTTTCATACTATATGGTGGAGGTGAAAAAATGCCAAGAGTAAAGTATATAAATTCCGACGTTGACCTAGTGGCAAGGATGATGAGGGCAGAAGCGGTAGGTGAAGGAAACCAAGGAATGCTATATGTTGGCAATGTTATTGTGAATCGTGTGATAGCAGAATGTCCAGACTTTAAAGATTTAAGAACGATTAATGATGTTATTTATCAGGTACAGGGAGGAAATTATTCTTTTGAAGCTGTTCAAAAAGGGAATATGTTTTACCAAAGGGCGCGACCTAATGAAAGAAGATTAGCAAAACTGACGCTGGATTATTGGCGAGATCATCCAGCGAAATACGCACTTTGGTATTTCAATCCATACGCACCATGTCCTCCAACATGGTACGGTCAACCTTTTACTGGTCAATTTAAAAATCATTGCTTCTATGAACCAGCACCTGATACATGTGAAAGTGTTTATCAAGGATAGGTATAACAAAAAAATCCCACGGAAAAGTCAACTTTTCAGTGGGATTTTGTGTAGTCTGCTTATTCACTATTCTTCAATTAAATCCATTGACATGTCTTTCATAAATTGTCTCACTTCTCGAATGCAAGGAAGTTCACTTTCTACAAGTTCCACCCCTACAACTTTTGCTAGTGGTTGAAGCATCGGACTTAACTCTTTAGAAACAAATATTTTACTTGGTCTTACCTCTAAGCCCTGTAAAAATGCCCATAACACACCTTGTGCAATTGGTGGCGTTTTAGGCATCGGGAACAATTCATGTTCAATAACCAAATTGCTTCCTCGTTCTACAAGCATACCAGCAATCGGATAAACAGTGCGGCTCGTTTCTTCCGATTCTACGCCAAAAGGCATGTAAAATACATCATATTCTACTTGTAACGCGCTTTTAGGCTTTTTCTTATATTTTGCTTTTTCAAACATTGAAATTTCCTCATAGCACTCAAACGTTGGCTTGGGCATATTTATTTGCAAAATATAGATCTCTTGTAACTCACCATCCATTTGCACTTTAAACATTGGATATTGATGTTCAGCTAGCTGCGGATATTCCCAGCCATCCTTCCGAGCTTCTGTAATATTAATCATCCTACCTATAACATCAATTAATAGCTCTACCTCTAAATAATCTGGTCTTTCAGGATGCGTTCCCTCCAGATAGCTACGGAACTGAATCCAGTTCTTCTTCCCTCTATACGACAGTCCATTATCTTTAATTAATAAATAATCTGCTAGGTCTAACTCTTCCCTATCAACAAAATTCACAGTTAAAGCATTTAAACCATAAGAGAAATCGCTCGATAAATTTTTCTCATAAAGAATGTTAGCTAAGCTATGATAGCCAAGCTCCATGTCAAAAATCATTAACCCAAACTCTTCACCACCCGCTCCCATAACAGAAACAAGTACTTTGTAATCTACATCTGCAAAATGAATGCCTACAACTTCATCATCACTAAAATATTGCCATGGCTTTAGTTTTTTCAGGTAATTTGTGAGCTCCAATAAAGTAAGATAATCCGGCTCTAGATTTTCTAGTAAACTATTGGCCTCTTCATCCTCCCTTATCCGTTCATTAACTTCCTCCAAATCAATCTTGTCCATGTTACCCGTATGAATATTACCTGCTCCCGCAATACATAAAAAAGTTTCACAGTTCGTCGGTAAATCCTCATTGTTCTCTAATCGAATAATAAACGATTCACTATTATCAATTATATGTGCAATGGCTTCATCACCAGATTTTCGAAGCCATTCGTCGACCAACTCTTCATCTGTATCTAAATCCGTATCATTTTTAGGTAAAAAACAAATCTTTTCTTTAGATTCCCGTCCATCTTTTTTAACCATTTCAAAATTAAAATAGTCCGCCCCATCCAAATCAAAGCTAAGTAATATCATGTTATCTAGCAAGGAAAAACTACTGTTCTTCGGTAATAATAACTTTCGATAAATCTCTGGGTTTTTCTGACTTTCAATATGCAACTGTATCATTGTTTAACCTCCTTCTTCTACTTGTTAAAGTGATGCTAATGAAGTTACGGCTTACGTTACATTCACACACTAGAGCAATAATCACTTGCTCTATCTCTTCAATCAATTATGCCTCGGCATAAATGCGTCCAGAATCGGCCTTGTGCTTAGGCCTGCACGACGCAGGTAGTTAGCCGTTATTAACTCCTTTCCGATTCCGTGACATCCACCAGAGACTTTAACTTCTTTTAGCAAATAACTTTTGTACCGAAAGCGTAGCAACAGGTACAGCATCTCACCACCTACAGAGGCGGGAGATTTCTGCTGAAAGAAGTTAAACATTTCTACTTTGTAGCTATTAAACCGCTCTCTATTAACTCTACTAACAACCTGTCTGTTCTGCAATACTTCAAAATCCATTTCTCACCAATTGTTACACACCTCAATACTTGCAGTGTAAATTGTGAAAAACACCCTAAGTTGTCTAGTAACAGCGCTTTATTGTGTTTATAAAAATTACATTTTAGAAAGGTGTTTTTGTGAATTTTAGTTCGTCATTTAATAGTATTTAAAAAAAGTCAGTCATCCTCGTACTCGAATTCTATTTCCTTTTCTATTATTTCGTTCTTATGAAAATCCAACAATTCCCTATCATTAGATTGAAGCTTCCTTTTTCCGTCGGCTTTAATTCCTCCCGATTGTTGTAGTTGCATAATTGCATCATAATGTGCATTCTTTTTTTGGAAGTTTATATCCAATTTTAAATGTAAGTATTTTCACTCCTAGGATTGATGCACCAACGAACTATCTGCCAATTATTATGTAAGATTTAAATGTCCTATTCATTAAATAAATAATAAATCCTTTGTCACGATGTCTAAGGGAGAATTTCACACCATTAGACTCCTTATTTATTTCTAACCCATATCCAAAAGCCCTTACACTTGTCATATAATTACATATTTTCTCAAAAGTTTCTATATTCTTATTTCTTAACATTTATACCTAAAAGAGAATAAAATTGCTTAATATACAAAATTATATACACAAAAATAATTTGCTAACCCAACCTTGGTAACATATACTATTTTTTGTAATAAAATTGTAAAAAAATAAATTATAGGTGGTTTTGTATATGGTTCGAAGTATTCCCGGTCCTAGTAAAAAAATTAGTACATATGGTATTGACACAAACAAAATGACAAAAGTCATGAGGAACATTGCCTTAGAAAAAAAATCAAACTCAAACACTAGTAATTCTTCTAAAGGTAGTAAACAAAATCCTAAACAAGTTATAACTAAATCAAAATCTGCACTAGAAAATGGTGTAAGATCACAAATTACTAACAGACAATCTAATTCAATTTCGAACAATCCAACTAATATTAGATCAGATACTGGTTATCAAATTTTTTATAGTGTTGATTCCTCTAGCCTTGGTAGTTCAGTGATTACACTTAACAATCTCAATAGTATGGACGGTGTGAGAACAGCATCGTTAGATACCGTGGAAATTTCAGGGAAATCAAGAGAATTATTTGTGGCTAAATCTTCAAAAGATAAATATCTGGATATTGCAGGAACTGTTTTTGATATTGTAACTGATTTTATCCCTGGAGTTGGCACTGCAAAAGACATTTATAATGTTTATAAGACAATCGTAGACCCTAAATCAAAGGTTGCAGATATTGCATTGGCTTTAGTTGACTTAGTTCCTGGACCGAGTGTTAGCAAGTTGAAAAAATTTGCTGATGTAATTATAGACAAATTTAGTTTAAATAAATCTACTGCAAAAAAATTAACGGATGCTTTAGTTAAAACATCTGCTGCAAAAATCCGAAAAATGGATATAGATGATACGAAAAGACTTATTAACGCTTCTGAAGGTAAAGATCGTGGACATACACTATCGGCACATATGAATATTAAAGATGAAGCATTACAGGCTCGATCTAAAACCAAAGATAAAAAAGGGGCTAGTAAATTTTCAAATCATAAAGTAATGCAAGAATTTGTTAATACTGTATTAGATGACGAAGCTGATAAGATAGCTTCTTGGTTAAAAAATACAAAATCAGATAAGTTTGTTTCTAGTACACACAAATCTAAAAGCTCTTTAGGATATGGATATAAATATAATGCCGCAAAAAAATCTTATGTAAGAGCTGACAATCTAAATACAGGCCTAGTAGTACTAACGAGAGATAATACTAATGAATATGGCTTTATCGTAAAAACAGCATATCCATTGGTTAAATAATCAAAAGTTTGAAATTTTGTATTTTGTTTATTAACATAGATTTTATACAGATTAAAGGAGTTAAAGAATGATATCAAATAGAGAAATAATGTTCTATGATTTACCAAAAGAAGAACTTGAAAGAAAAATAAAAGTTTCATTTAATGATATTACTTGCTTTTATAACAGAGATATGGCGATTGAAATTGTCAATGAAATATTGAATATGCATAGTGAAGAAATTGCTCAATGGTTATGGGAAGACTCCAATGACTCACGTAGACGCATTAGATTAGAATCTAGCCATCAATATCCTATTGGCTATGGGATTTCACAACGCACTAAACAAGAGTATACAGATCTAACAAAAAGTTATATTATTTTGGAGAAATCAGGATTTTCTGAAGAAGGATTTTACATTATCTTCACGGCGCCATTAATAGAATACAATGATTAAGTTACAGAATGGAAAACTTTGATGAAACTAAGTATTTTTGCAAGCTCATTTTTACCCAACGATTTAGTGGGAACAGCTTAAAGATGCAGTTATCGATTATAGGAAAGTATCTAGAAAATACCGGTTCACATTCAAAGAAGAAATACTATATCTTAAACTACTGTTAGCTCAAAAACAATACAAGATATTAATAATGTCTATGACTTAGAATATACCCAAGTATGTGATGTACAAAGACTAGTAAATGAAATTTTACCTATTTTCGAGAATATAAATATAAAGAAGACATTTCTTATGTTCCTATGAAAGCTTTAAATTATACGTTTGATACAATTATTATTCCAACGAAAAATTTTTATCTTTTGATTTTATTGTTACCTATATTCAAAGAGTAGGAGATACATTTATTCAACATTTTAAGCAGGAGTTGCAAAATAGAAAAAATATTTAAAAAGGTGTCTTTATTTTAGAATCTAAATACAGAGATCCCTTTATTCAAGACATGTTTTTATCTTAATTTTATTAATTCAAATAATTAAAAATATTTTTTAATAACAGTCATTGAATAGTCGTGTTTTAAATTACCAATCATGTTGCAATAAAATCTAATATAACGAATTCTTGTAAAAGCAAACTTTAATCTCTATTAAATTATAATCGAGAACGATTTTATTTCGGCAAATTATAATCAATAAAAATGTAATTTGTACATAAAATTATAACAAGGAGTTAACAAATAAAACATGGAAACACTAATTACGAATGAAAGAACTTATGATATTTCTTTTATTCCATTTGAAGACAAGTGCGGACTAAATGAAGATGGAACATATGAAATAGCCTACAGTGGTCACTATATTGATATTCATTTTAATGAAGATATATTTGAAGGGAAAATATATGAAGAATCAAAATATAAAATCTCTTTTTTTTCTAGTCCTTTCCCTTTTTTTGGAGAAGATATAGAAATGGTAAAGAAATATTTTCAGGAAAAGCATGGTATACTAGAATTTTATTATCTTGACATAGACAGCGATGAAGGTTATGTAGAATTTTAATTATAAATTACACAAGACGGTGAACTGCAACCCGTCAAGTAGATAATGAAATTAATAAAAACGTGTTAAACGACTTGAGCCCTAAACTAAAAGGGCTCAGGCCGTTTAAATGTTTATGATATCGATCGCTTCCTTTAACGCCTTATCACTCCAATATCTTAGATTTACCTCTTAAAAACATTTTTTAGTATTAAAGGGATTACTGACAATTACTAATCGATGCTCCAGAGACAGTGATAACCATTTCCTAAGTTTCATTTACCTGTTCCTCCGCTTTTTTAATAACTGCTTGTTAGTATATTGCGTAGCATTTCCTCCGAATAATTTTTAGCATTATAATAGAAATGATTTCTTCACTCTCTTGCTTAGACAATCCCTCTCATCCCTTTGTGCTGATCAAGACGATGCAAAACGTATTGTCCTGCAGCTGCATGTCCTAGATAAGCAGGACATTGTACGATGGTATTTGTGTGGGCAATCAGTGAAATTTGTATATCCAAATCGGCAAATACATTACTTTGCCAATAGTCAATGAGCTTTTTTAATGGCCCTTGTCAGTTCACAAAATTTCTCACGATGTAGCATGTTGACGCCAAGTAGATTGTTAGCAAAATAAAAACATATTGTACAAAGCCTTCTATGACATATAACTTAATATGGCTAATTCCAACACGTATCGGTCATTTCACGAACAGAATTTCATCATAGATTACCTCTATCCATCTACTACCTCATAAGGGGATGGATACATATATGCGGAATAATAATTTCAACCGTTGAAGTTTTATGTTTTATTATTAGCATATTTTTCAATTAGTTTTAAAGGGAGAGAAAAAATGATATCAAACAATGAAATAATGTTTTGTAAATTGACAGATGAAGAACTTGAAAAAAACTAATAATTACATTTACTGATATCACGTGTTTTTATAATCGAGATATAGCAATAAAGGCTATAAATGAAAATTTAGTGATGATAGCGAAGAAATCGCAGAATGGATATAGCAAGATTCCAGTGAATCACTTAGACGTGTGAGATTATAGTTCACTCACCAATTCCCTATAGGGTATGGTATTTCAAAGAAGAGCAAGCAAAAATACACTGACTTAACAAAGAGTTACCTCATTTTGGAAAAGTCTAGTTTGCATGACGAAGGATTTTATATAATTTTTTCTGCACCATTAATTGAATACTAGCTAAAAGGAGTCGCTAAATATGATAGTTATAGAAGAAATAAAGTATTTTATAGACGCACATTTTATCCCGGGTATTGGCTGGGAGTTGATAGAAGATGTAGTTATTGATCACCGAAAATTAAGTAAAGAGGAAAGAACTAAATTCAAAGAAGAAATTTTATATATAAAAAATTTATTAGATCAAAATCAATTTGAAATAGTAAAAAAAATTATTGTGAACAACGATTTAGAAGGTACGAAATTATCTGATATTGAGCATATGCAAAGATTTGTGAATGAAATTTTACCTATTATTGAAAAATTCGAATTAAAAAAAGAAATTTCTTATATTCCATTAGAAAGTCTAAAATATATGTTTGAAACTATAATAATCCCAACAAAAACATCACTATCATATCCATTTTTAGCTATCGATATTCAAAGAGAAGGCGATACATTTATTCAACATTTCAAGCAAGATTTGGAGTATGTAGAACAAGCCTTTAAAAAGAATGATAAATCAAAGATTGAAGAGATACTTCAAATTTCGCATGAAAAAGGTGTTTATATTTTTGACTCTGAATATAGAGATTCTTTTATTCAAGAAGTTATGAAGAGTTTGTCATAATTAATGATATGAGGCTAGCTGACCTCTCACACACCATAAGTATGAACTTTCGGGGTGCGAAATAGTTAGTTTTTTCATTTCGAGTAGACTTCATAAAGCCTATCTCATCCTAACCTTAATTCTATAATACTTTTGATTAAACAAGTTTATCGAATATAAAAATTTATTTATTCTTATTGTTATTCTTTTTCAATTGTAAGCCCGTATTCAAATAACACATATAAACAACCAGGCACCTCCTGTACGATAAATATATCAATTTAAGGAGGTGCTTCTTTATATCAACTACTAAACTAAAAATTGTCCCTATGACACTAGATCCTATCATCACTAATAACTCTTCAGCAACAACTTCACCACAAAATTCTCTAGAGCCGAGCTGCATCATTAAAACAACTAGTGCTGAAATTTCCTTCTTTTAATGGTGAGATAAGCGCATCATCCAAACGATCCTGAAGGATTGAACAAACGATGATGCATGATTTTACAAGCGTGCAGAATGTCTACATCCGTAAAGGTATTGATGGTCTCTCTATACTCATTCAGGATTCTTTTGAATTAGATCCGTTTAGAGATTCCATTTTCTTATTTTCAGGATGGAGCAAAGACCGTTTTACCCCACAGGTTGAGTGGGAACAACTTGAAAATGCGGTTAATTGTTTCATAGGAAACTATCTAAAAAGAACGCTTAAAATTTCAAAGAAGAAATCCTATGGAATGATTTGTTTGGAACAAACTTCTGACAATGCTTATTAATTATAAATCAAAAACAATTACATTCACTTCTTATTCTGTATCCCTCGAATCGTACTTTTCGGAATTGTTGCATCATGCTCAACAATGAATACTTTCGAGAAGCAGTTGTAATACGTTTCATCATGTCCCTTTGGCGACACTATAATCAGCTTACGTTGCAGTTCCTCGGCATAAAGATTAAATACCTTATTTTTTCGCTCATCATCTAATGCGCTATCAAACTCATCGAGCACGATATAGCCTGGTGAAGTAGCTAAGTTTTGCAGTAGTGCGAGCGCGAAAAGAAGTGAACTTAGTGATTCCTCCCCACCCGATACACCTAGCCCTACCTTTCCACTACGAGCCTTCATACTCACATCTTCAAGTGCACCTTGATGCCCAATTTTACGCGCTTTAATATACAGTCGGAAATTGACACGACCTGATTTTTCTTCAATGCGTTCCTTTTCCACTTGCCCTTCAAACTGGAACAAATCCATATATTTTTGGAAAAGCGTATTGATTTTGATTAAGTGCATCGAAATCGTGGTTTCTAAGCGGTCTTCCCACTCATTTGCACGAACCGTATTGCTTTCAAGGAGTTGCTCTGATTTCGCTAAATCAGCATTTTTCTTATCGAAATCAGCTTTTTGTTGATCGTAATTTTGCTGGGCATTTTCGTTAATTTTTTCTAAGCGGGCATTGCGTAGCTCAGCTTTTGCTTGTTCGCTTTCAGCCTGTAGCATCGTCAGTGATAAGTTCGTTGCTAGTTGTTCGTCTAGTTGCTGTGCTTCTTGCGGTAGCACCTGTTCAAGTTCAATCATATCAAGCTCACAGCGACTTTTCATCGTTTCATCTAATTCTAGCTTGTCCTTTGCCTTTTTAATCGTTAACTCATAACCTGTTATTTGACTTTCGACTATTTTCAAATTGCTTTCGAATTGTTGTTGCTGTTCACCTAGTCGTAATTGCTTTCGTTTTTGTTTAATAATTTCATGTTCTTTTATCTCTTGCTCCGTTGTAAGCGCTCGAATTTTTTGTTGCAAGTATTTTCTTGCCTGCTCAATCTGTTGTAGTTGCATTTGCTGCTCTGCAAAAGCGCCGAGCTCCTCATGAATTTTCCATTGTTGCTCATAAAAACCCAGACTATACTTTCCTTCACTTTGCTCGCTTTTTAGCTTGTCTTGTTGTATTTCAATTGCCGTTTGCTCATCATAAAGTGCTGACAATTTTTGTTCGACTAGTTCAAGCTGCTGAATATAAGATGCATAATCCGTTTGCTTTAATAGTGTACTTTCGGCTAATTGCATCGTATGAAGATGGCCTTGTAGCTGTTTCAACTGTCGCCGATTTTCTGCGTATTGTTGTTCTAATTGTTGCTGCTCGTTCTTTGTTTTTGAATATGTCTGTTGTACTTCCTGCAATAGCCTTTCTATCGCCACATCACTTAAAATATATTGCGCCGCTTCCTGTGCACCACGAATACCGCGCGTATCATATAACAAGCCTTGCTCGATTTTCGGACTCTCTAAGAAAAATTGCTTCACCCACCAAAGCGCTTTATTGGCATAATTCCTCTGCTGTTCAGTTAAATCACTACGAATTTGTAAGCCGTACTCCGGTAGCTTCGAGATACTTTCTGTCGGCACAAGTTGCTGAAGTGATACGTAATATAAATCATTGACTGGTTTATAGTTTTTCCCAACATAAAAAATGGTATATTTAATCCCATCAAGTTGCTTTTCTAACTGCAATGGAGCAGATGGCATGAGCTCTATTAACTCACGTAACGGGTACGCTTCTAGTTGTTGCTGCTTTAAATGCAGTAGTCCTTGCTGCTGGCGTTTGGATACTACCTTTTTTTGCTCATACTGTTTAACGTTTTGGTCCACCATTTTTAGTTCCATTTTAAGACGCTGTATCTGTTCAAATTCCCGTTCATTTTGTAGTGCTAAGGTATTAATTTTTTGCTCGATCTGCACACTGCTTACATAGATTGCCTTGTGCTTTTCTGCCTTTGTGATTTCATCTTTTAGGTGCGATGTAGTCATTTGTAAAAAGCTTTTTTCTTGATTGAGCTCGCGTTCTTGCTTGCGCAGTTGCATTTGTTGATTACTGAGCTCACTTAATTGATTTGTAATCATCGCTAATTGATTTTTTGTTTCTTCTAGCTTACGTTGTACCGTTTCGGCATCAAAGCGTAAATGCTTTCTCTTTTTATCGATAGCTTCAAGCTGCTGTTCTAACTGCTCCTGCGATTTTTGTTGTTGTGTATCTTCATTTTGCTGTTGTTTTAGCTGACCTGCTATTTGGGTTAATTGCTGTGATAATGCCCCAACATCCTCTGACAATTGTGTTCTTTGTTGCTCTAGTTCACTAATGTTATGCTTTAATTGTTGCCTCGAAACGACTAGTTTTTCCTTTTCCACTTGATCATTAGCTTTTTGCTCGAACGTCTTTTCAATCGAAGTACTATAATACGCGATCATTTGATGGAGCAACGTATAATATTTCTGACCAGATGTGAAAATACGTTTTTTGTTATCCAAATATTTATTGAGCTCGGTTTGAGCTGCATTCACACTTAGCTCTGCACCTTTTTGAATACCCTTTAAATATTCAATTTCCATACGAACTTCTTTAATTTTTTCTAATGAAGCTTCCCATTCCTTTTGCATATCAGAAATCTCGAACATGTCACTAAATTTGCGAAAACGCTCTTCCGGGTACATCGCCGCAAATTGATTGACTTCTTGCTGATACCAAATTAAATAAAAAACATCTGGTTCGATTTTATACCGCACGCGCAAATCTTCACGATACGCCTTGAATGTACGTCCCGCTGTCCCACCAGATGTATAGCGTGCATGAGATGTTAAGTTCGCTTCGTCTGGCCCATTTAACACCTCGTACTCGCGCTGAATCGGGCTATTTTTCGTATCTTGATTGACCGTTAGCTGAAAGGCAATAAATTTTGGACCATCAATTTTCGTCCGGCCATCATTTAAAAATACGAGTGTAATACGTGCATACCAAGGGTCATTTACTTTTAAATTTGTTGAACGAAGTCCCTCTAGTTCTACCTTTGATGAATGTAGCACGGCACCAAGGCAAAATGTTAATGTCGATTTTCCTACACCATTTGGACCAGTAATTAAAATATGCTCGTCTGGTTCCCCAAAATAAATGCTGCGAGGTGAGTAGTCGCGAACGCCTTGAATTTTTAATTGATACGGAATCATTCGTTTTCCTCCTCAATATGTAAGTTATAACGATTGAAAAACTTCATTACTTCTTCTTTACTAAGCTGTGTTTCCTGAGCAAATTCCGTTGTTCGTCGTAAAAATGACTCCGAAAACATATGTACTCCTATGGCTGTTAACATAAATGCCTCTTCAGAAACGGATTCGTAGTCTGTAACCGCACCAATTTTTTTCAGTTGGTCAATATTATTTTTCAATTTGCGGTTGGCGTTCAATGACTCATGTCCAAAATCAACCAGGATTTGATGCAAGAGCGTAAATTCATGCCCGAGTACTTCTTGGTGATAAAACAAATACAGCATAATTGCGAGCGCTTCACTGCTTAATGTTGATTTCGCATGTTTTGCGGTTACATGCATCATGACAATGACGCGGTCTCGACGTGCATCATAAATGACACGGAAATAGCGACTTAACGCAGCGTTTAAACGATTGATAAATGAATGCAAAGCTTCATCATCTCCATTATTAATGCCTAGCATCTTTGCTAAATCCTTCTTTGCTAAGCCGTAATTTGCCCCTTTAATCGATGCAGATGAAGAAAATAATAACTGCATAAACGCTAATTCCTCTTCGGTCGTCAAATAGCCCTTTAAGCTATTCATCATCATAAGGGTATTGTCGAACGGTAAATCGTTTGTCATCATCGTCTATCCACTCCCATTGTTTTTCATAGTCCTTCGCTTGCTCGATAGGCTGTTGTTCTACCTTATTGTTACTCGTAAGTGCCGATACAGCTAATAATGAAAGAATCGCATCATGCCATTTATTTGAACTCGATTCCACAATGAGCTCTTCCATTTCCGTTTCACCATGCTCGGTTAAATAATTTTCAATTCGTTCGGTATCAATCAGAGATTGTGTCATTTTCCATGAAGCATCCTGCAATGCTTCTTTTATAGGACGAACATCCATTTCGGTCTCTTCATATTCATGCTCAAGTTGATGAGACATCGGCTTTTCTAGTTTCGGTTCATACGTTTGTAAATAATATACAGCATCTGTAATATCTTGCGGGCCAATCGGTGCAGCAAATTTTACAGGGACCCACAGGCCATCCATCGCTTCTTGTTCATATTGATTTTGTTCCATAAAACTTAAAATATCATGAGCTGTTGGGATATTCGTATTAGCTTCAGGTGAATGCATCGCCAAAATAAACTGGCGCACCTTTTCTGGTGAAATGGTGTCAGCAGTAGGTGTGAGCTGCATATTGACAAAGCGAATATATTTTGTCAGTAAGCTCAAGCTAAGAGAGGTCCCCTTTGAAATGGCAGCCGTTCCGCGACGCATTAAATCGCTCATTTTCGTACTTTCTTCGACGGTACCAAACTGTTGTAAGCGTTCATTTAATTTTGTTTCAAGCTCAAACATTAGTTGATTAATCTTTTCCAGCTGCGGTAAAGCATTGCGATCAGCAAGAAGTTCAAGCTGGCGTTCCTCTAATTGCTTAATCGCCTCTTCAACGTTGTAAATCATCGATGCGATTTTATTGCCTCCGGAAATCCCTTGATCGTCGTAGGCAGCGCTTATTTCAGCATCTCGTCTTGCTTGAAATAGCGAGCGTCCAATATCATCTTGCAAATAATAGGCAAGTGCATCGTTACCCATGCGAATCAACCCATCCATTAAATTTTTCCCACGGTCACGCATTTTAATTTGACGACTCTGTTTTATGATCCAATTATTGCGCTCTAAAATCGTGAGCATTCTTGTAATTTGCGCTAATGTTGGCGGTTCATTGTCTAGTGAATACGTAGACTGATATCGATAGTACAGTATTTCCTCGTTATCGATGGGATCTTTAATGCCGAGAGATGCTTCGTTAATTAACTGAATGACATTTAAAAAACGAATAATTTCGATTGGGGAATCGTACATTTTTTCGGTACTTAATTCTTTTAACACACCTGCTAACGATGCTAAATCCCGCATTGATTTCATAAATTCTGCGGTTTGATAATCGCTTGTAAAAATCGAAATCGGTGCTTTTACATCCATTTTATCCACTGTTCAACCCCTCCTAACTGCTGCTCCTGTTCATGCGCCTCTTGCACCTGGGCTGTAAAGCTTTCAATCGAATGATACAATTCATAATCCCGCCCAACAATTTTTACAGTTCCCTTAACTAATGCTGCAGCATACTTGGCAATCGTGATGCCCGCGCTATCGGTATCTGTCCAAATAATCGTTTGTTTAATAGCTGATTGCAGTAATTGCTCAATAAATTGTTTATGTGCAGAACGAATTTGTCCGTCTAAACAAACGATGCAAGAATTCGTTTGCCGTAAAAATTCCGTCTCTACAGCTAAACGCGTTAAAATAGCGCGGTTTTCAACAAGCCATAATGTTGTATTTGTCGTTGTAAAAGGTGATGTTAAGACCGCATTATCCGTCGTCGCATGCACCGCGCCAATCGCATACGTTGCAACGTTATTTTGCACATCACCAGTAAAATAAATTGGCACAATTTTTCCGATGCTCACTAGCCCGTAAAGCATCGGGTCAATACCACTGTGCTCTAGCTGCGCTAAAAAAACCTCGCGCTCTTGGTCAAATACCTTTGAACCCCCAATCGTATCGTGTAAGGCCGCGCCGATTTCTTTAAAATCAAATAGCTCTTTTTGCAAGGATAACGCATAAAACGCTAAACAAAACTCAATGTATTTCATGCGCTTTTTCAGCGTCCACTGTTCAGGTAGCATATTCCATTCGATCGCCTGTTGGAATAACTCCGGTAACGCTAGTTTCTCGGCTTTTTGTTTTAACGCCTGCATCTGTTGCTGTTGTTTTGCGAACTGTTGTTGCTCGGATTTTTGTTGAGCTTCTATGTAAGCCGGGCCAATGCGGTAATAATCTTCCTTAACGCTAATTCCGTCTGTGTGATAACGAATTTCGCGCACAATCCAGCCCTGTTGTAGCCACTGCTGAATCGTGTCATTCGTTTCATGTAACGTTCGTTTTGCATTTGGTGTAAATTTATAGGATGCTAATTTTTTAGGAAGCGGTGAAGTGAATTCTGTATTCATCGTAAGCTTTAAATAAGCGACTTTACGAAATGTACGCGCCGTCTTTTTGACAATAGTCGCAACAAATAGTTGCTCTTGTTGTTCTACCCTTTCAATCGTTTCATCTTTTTTCAAAAAATACGCTTGGATAAATGCCTCATGCATCTTGAAAACCTCCTCTACTTTGTGCCCAGGTTGATAGTAGCGTACCATATGTTTTGTTTGTTGTGGGGAAAGAAAACGAGTCACACAACCGTACCTGCGATGGCTATCGAGTAAATTGATTGGCGGTACATGCGTAAAAAGTATACCAACTGGTGGATCTTTTCGTACGTAGCCATTTCTTACTGGTACATCTTTTCGAGGGACATTACTTAAATACAGACAGAAGCATTAGAGGACTGATTAAAGATCTTGAGGATTTTTCCCCAGTTAAATTATATATTATAACTGTAGGATCAATACTCTCTTTATATCTTACCCCCGCACCGATAGAGAGGGGCTTGTGCGAGCTAGTCTATGTCATGAAATTTTACAGCCCTATAAATTTCGAGATTGAATAATACTAAATTCATTTAGGTAACAAAAAAGGTGCCAAACCCTTGATATCTCAAGAAACTTGGCACTTTTTGAAACTATTTTTTTCTAATGTATGGAGACGGCGGGAGTCGAACCCGCGTCCCTTATTCGTTATTGCATCGCTATAACATCCGCATTGTTGTATCGTTGACTGTACCGTCATTTGAAACGGTGATATAAACGTACTGGCGGACAAATATCCGTTCAATGGTCGTACATTGCATAGTCGACCTTCTTACGAATCATCTTACGTTATTTGACAGAGGAAGTAAAGCCGATTTATCCGTTAAATATAAAATGTCATATTTTCATATGGCAAATTTTCCGTTATATCTTGCTTGATTGCCTCCTGCATTGCTCTAATACCTTGCTCACGTTTATTCTTATTATCATCCGTAAACTCTGCTCTATAACATATATAATACGACAACTCACGTATTTTTAACTCTGCATTTTCCGCAAAACCTGGTATAAACTTTCTTATGTATCTAACATCTCCCTCAACTATATCGTAAGTTAAACCTGTCACCCTTGCTACTTCTGCGTATACCATCAGTACCACTCTCCTTTACGTACCGAGTATAACGCCCTTGAAACCGCATGAGAATAGGCTTTCACGACTGTTTACTGCTGGCGAAAAAAAGGTATTTACGGCACTTTTATTTTAGGTTATTATTTATGTAACATTTGAAAAAACGAGTTACGAGCGCAGGGGATTCCTGCGCTTATTTTTTTGACGCAAAACTGACGCAAGTTATCTCCGAAATAAACAATTTCCATATATTACCTAAACGTTTTGAAACTGCGCGCAAGGTCAGAACAGCAGATGGCGCCAGTCAGAATCGGGGGCTTGGGGGAGGTCACGTACTTTCAACGCAAAAAAAAGAACGATCATTAACGAAACTAATCGTTTTTGATCGTTTGTTCTTTTCGTTTTCTTCTTTCTCTTGCTAAAGTTGCGACTGAAATCCCTGTCTTTGCTTCGACTTCTTTATAACTATTCGATTCCAATAGCTGCATAGCATTGTCTAAGTGTTTCTTATCAAATTTCTTCGGTCTACCTTCGCGGAAATCATCGCGCTGTTTTGCGATTGCTTTTCCTTCTTGAGTTCGTTCAATGATTAAATTGCGTTCCATTTCAGCTACAGCTAATAACGTAGTAAGAAAGAAACGTCCCATTGTTGTATTCTCTAATAGTCCAACGTTGAGTACATGCACGCGCACACCACGCTCGAATAACGCCTCTATAACCTCGATACCCTCTTTAGTGTTACGGGCTAGCCGGTCTAGTTTTGTTACTACTAACGTATCACCTTCTGTTAACGATTCCATGACTTCATTGAATATCGGTCTATCCGTCTTAGTACCAGTGAACTTCTCTTTATAGATTTTCGTACAACCTTCCGATTCTAGCGACTGTATTTGCGACTCTAAATCTTGCGCTACCGTCGACACCCGAGCATATCCGTATTTAGCCATTATATCGCCCCTAACTTTTGATAATAAGTTTTGATAACGTTTATAAGGCTATACTATCGTATCGGCAAAACGTTGTCAATACTGTTAAGTTATGATAACGAGATAGTGTCGATACTCTTGCGTCATAGTTGCGTCAATCCGAAACCCCTCGAGTTTCATACCGCCCCGTCCAACCGGACTGCCTGCCCCCCTGTAATCAGCGTTTACATTACTTTATCTTACTTTACATGAAACGTTGTCATTACGGCTTTCTTCTATTATATGTACCGTAGAAATCTTCGTATTTTGTAAGGTTATGTAAAGTGTTTCAGGTGTGCGTCCATCCGGAGCCTTTGCCCGTCAATTATGCGTCAGAACTAAAGCCTACTATAGTTGCCTTTTTGACTTCCTACTATATAATGTCGTCAATTTCGGAAGGTTAAGTTAATGGCGGATTATGCCTAGTCGAAAATGCTGCTATACCGTAGATTATCATTGCTGTATCGTATGAGTTCCTTCTATATAATGCGTCAGTTTTGCGTTATCTGGAATCAAAGTGTTTTAAGGGCGTATGCAAATCCGTCATCTGCCCGATATACTAGCGTCGAAAATGCGTTAAAATCGGACATATTCGGCAATGTAAATTCCGAGTTTCTTCTATATATTGCGTCGATTTTGCGTTATGTCCGATTACTATCATTTAGTATCGGAGTTCTTACGCGATTAGGCACAAAAAAGACAGCAAGCACCGCTATAAAAGCCGATGCCTGCCGTTTGTTTAGAAGTTATGTCGATCTTTCAACCAAAACTCAATAGTATTTATAGCCAACTTGTGTCGCCTCTCTCTCTATCATCCTCGCTAATTTGTATGCGATATCTTCGATGTCAGCATCTTCGCGAATGATAATGTGGTCCGCTAATTTTGCGATAGTAATTCCACCGCCATTGCCGCCTTTGCCTTCTGAATATTCCCGATTTTCACGCGCAGTTAAAACGCGTTCGCCTTTGTGGAGCCTAGCTGAGTAACCGTCGTATGGAACTTCGTCTAATCCGCTGTAGTGCGATTTCTTGCCGCCTTTGTCCCCGCCACCGATTAAATTGCTGACAAAGTTTACGCCTGTACTTATGCCGTTAGTTACCCAATCCGGTAATTTAGCTTTACCGATAAAGCCGATGAAGTCTTTTACATGCCCGTATGCCGTACTCACCCATCCGCTCAACGTTTCGAACCAACCTTGTACAATCTCTAACGCACCCGCGAAGTTGTCGAACGCATTTTTTGCAGCGGTTGTGATGAAGTCGATGAATGGCACTAGGACCTTATCCCATAAGCGCTTAACTATAGTTGACATTAATTCAAATAACAGCCCCAACCCAGTTAGTATAGGCTGCGCTATAGACCATAAAGTCGAGAACAATTGCACTAAGAACGAAATAGCCGGCATAATGACGTTATTAAATACAACCATAGCAATATCGCCCAGAACTTGCAGCATGTTCCAAAAACCGCTAAGAAACGGCTCGATGATTGTCCATGCGTTTGTTAGAACACTGACTATTGTCGACCATACTGTGGAGAAAATTTCTTTCAAACGGTCGAACGTCGGACTAAGTTCTGTTATCTTTTCGGCAATATACGCTTTTACTTCACCGAATTTAGTTTTAACGTTAGTTATAAACTCGGATATTTTCGATACGATTCCGTTAATCTGGCCGTCTACTTTCGTAGCCATTTCAGGTGAGAAACCTAGCGCAGTTAATAGATTAAGTGAGCTTCCACCAGTCGCTAATGTTCCTAGACCGCTGAATACGCTCTTTACTTTATCGAATGCGTCCTTTAGCTTGTATGAGAAGCCTATAACTGACTGTATTTGATCTTCACTAAATCCGGCTGACTCAAGCAGATTTCTTGCTGTTCCGTATCCTTTAAGACCGTTTTTAAGTATTTCCGATACGGCTTTAAAGGCGCTGCCAATTCCGTTTATTGCATTTCGGAATGTTTCCGATTTTTTGTAAGCTGTTGCGAAGGCTAAAACGACCGCTGTAATTGCTGCAGCGACTAATCCGATAGGGCTTACTAACAGCGAGAAAGCTGCGCCTAGTGCGGATAAGGCTGCGGATCCGGCAACTAGCGTTAATAATACGCCTAAGAATGTACCTAGCGGAACTAATAACGGCTTTAAGAATGATAGCGATTTTGCGAAACTAAAAAACGCATCGGTAATGCTAGGTATATAACTCGCCAATCCGGACAAACCTTTCAATCCAGCACGTAAAGCCGGAACAAGTTGTTGAAATATAGCTATCGCGGCCTCTGATAACCCGGACTTTAATGTGTCCCAGTCGCCTTTGAGGTTGTCAGTCATTATTTTGTATAATTTCTCGAGAACTCCGCTGGAATTACTGATGTCGTTTTTCAGCGATCCGTATTCTGCACCGAGTCCCGACAATAATGCTTGGAAAGTTTTTAAATGTTCCTTCCCGGCTATCATAGATATCGCTTGGTTACGCTGCTCTTGTGTTAATCCCGCAAGTTTATCTTTAACCTTTAGTAGACCAGCCTCAAGACCAACGAAATTACCTTTTGCATCCCACATAGATATACCGAGCTGCTTCATAGCCTTTCCGGATTCTCCACCTTTTGTAGTCAGGTTAGTGAGAATTGCGTTCATTGCCGTGCCTGCTTCCGCGCCTTTATAACCGCGGTTGGCTAAGATACCGAGTAATGAAGTAGATTCTGCTAACGGAACATTCAGTGAAGCAAACTGACCACCGGATACTAGGAACGCATCCATTAGTGACTCGATTTCAGTATTCGATCTACGAGAGGCTTGCGCTACCATATCGAGGTATCCAGGCAAGTCTTGTACCTTAATACCCATAGCCGCCATTGAATCTGTAACTAAATCCGAAGTTCTGGCCAAATCCATATTACCAGCCGTCGATAACTTCAAGATAGGCTCTATACCGCCTAGCATTTGTTGCGTATCCCAGCCGGCTAAAGCCATATAGCCCAACGCATCGGCAGCCTCTGACGCGCTTTTATTTGTATTCGCTCCCATTTCGCGAGCTTTCGATTCTAACAAGGCTAAATCGCTTCCTGTAGCACCGGATACTGCCGCAACCTTAGACATTGATGCTTCAAATTCAGCTCCGATTCCAACTACCGACTTAGCAAGTGAACCAACACCAACTGCTGCACCTAGTCCTGCTAACTTACTTTTTAAGCCGTCTAAGTGAGATGATGTAGATGTGGCAGTACTTCCTAGCTGACTAACGGATTTTTGTGTTTTCGATATTCCTTCGCTAGTTATACGACTTGATCGATTCATACTATCCATCGACTGCGTTAATTTTCGTAGCATGGCCGTTCCTTGGTCGCGGACCTTAAATACGGCGGTTAAATTCATAAATTACCATCCCGCCTTTCTAAGCTCTGATTGAATTTCATCCTCAAGCCATCGACGCCACTTTTCCTTACTTTCCATTGCCGGCTTGTCGAGGAACTTTTTCTCGCCAGATAGTACGTTGCCATTACCTTCATGAATGTAATATGCGTAATTAAATTTCCTCGTTCCGCGTGTTGCATTGGCTGTTATTTCAACGCTAGCACCTTCACCGTCCGTAAATACTTCTGCGTCAATACTGCGTCGTAGCGTACCGCCTAGTTTCTTAGCGATTGGAGCGATATCGACTGATTCTGCTTTCCAATCGTTTTTAACGTCTGTGAGTCCAGTTAGCAACGCCTTACCGACCGCATCTGGCGATTTCTTTAAAGCTTGTGTCATTTGAGATAAGTCGATATGAAATTCCATACTTTAGCACCTCGCCTCTAGCGCTGCATTAATCCGTTCACATGCAGCCTTAAACTCTGCTAATAAGTTTTGTCCTTTTGCCTGCTTAGTCGCTAATACTAAACCGTTCAAGAACAGGCCAGCCTCATATCTAAAACTCTTGTCGTATCGGACCATGTACAATAATTGCGGTTTTAATTCCTCTGCTCGAGTGGCAACATCTGCGCTAACCTTAAAGTTATTGCGTTCATAGTCGTTAATTACGCTGCCTGCACGTAAGAATAATCGTTGTTGAGCCGTTAATTTTTTCAATTCCGTATCCCCCTTTGCGTTTTTAAAAGAAAAAGAGGCAAACGAAATTAATCGTAAGCCTCAAATGTATTTATTAAGCTAAATTCTTAATACGTCCATGCGCTGATTCTTGTTTAAACTCTAACGTGTACTCGCCTACAATAAAGCCACGACGATTATCGCCCGTGATTGCAGTATCCTGGTGATGGAACCCACGGCTACCTAACGGCTTAATTTTCGTACGGTTAATATCGATGAAGAATAATTCCGTCGGTTTTACGTTATCATTCATGATTACTGGGAACTGACCGAACTCCGTAACGATATGATCCACTACTTGACCTCGGCTCGTTTCAGCTTGAACGATTCGGATTTTATCACTTTGAAGGTCGCTGATTGCACGTTTTTGATTAGTCGAAACAATAAACGCATATTGACCGCCACTCGCTAGACCGCCTTTTTCAAATACTGCTTGCACCAAGTCTCCTAGCATTTTAACCGTCACCGATGCGCCTGCTGCGTCCATAACATTCGTCTTAATTAACTGACGTAAGCCAGCCATATGTCGCACAATGCCGTTGTCTAGCTTGATCCCGTTTATTAGTGATTTTTCAAGCTGTAATGCTACCTCTAACTGTTTCTTCGCTTTTTCGTAGTTATAAAGGTCATCTACCCCGTACTGCCCAACCTCTTGCGCTGAACCTGTTACTTCTACTGATTCCATAAAGATTTGCGTTACGTTATTTTGTGGAGTACGCGCCTTGTATCGTGATTTCGGTGCGTCTGCTCCCTCCGGTGTCATATCGTATTGGAACTCGATTTCAGCATCTTTAACGATTGCAGCCGCAGTAGTATCCGCATAACCTCGCTCAACTGTCAGCTTTTTAGCCGCCTTATCAATCGCAGTAACAAGGACTAACTCCTCGTCAATCTGTGCAATTGAATGAATTACGAACGGCTCCACGCTTGCTACTGTTAATTCCGTTGCTGCTGCAGTTGCTGCGGCTGTTACCTTCGTTTTTGTATCAAACATTTTATCTTCATACCATTGATGGATCGTATTTGTTACTGGATTGCTGAAACCAAGTAAATTAATTAAAGGCGTTTGATTTGGATTGAGTAAAAGTACCTCGTCTACTACAGATTCTTTCTTACCTACTAAGTTTGTTGTGTTGATTGCGTTTGTCATTATTGTCGTCCCCCAAATTGTTTAATTTTTTGTTTTAATCCGCTGAATGTGGCGATATCTTCGGCTGAGCCAGTTCGTTTGGCTTTAGCTTTCGCTTGATCGAGTACGATCTGATGATCCGTTTTATTTCCACTACCGCCGACTGTCGCTGTGCCTATTGGTGTCCGCTTTGGCTTCATGCCTTGCAAGATGCCGAGTAGTTCGTCAAGTGCATCGCCTTCTAGCTTTGTAGCGTCCAAGAACGGTTGTAATTTATCGAAGTCTTTAACGCCCGATTGTTCGACCTTCTGCGCGAATATCTCGGCTTTTTGAGTCGCCTCTTGCTCTGCTATTTGCGCTTTTAGCGCTTCAAACTCAGCTACTTGCGCTCGTAACTCGTCAATTTCCGTTTGCTCTGTCGGTTGTTCGATTGCTTGTTCCTCGATTACCTCTTGTTCTGGCTGAACTGTCGTTTCATTTGTCATTTTCCTTTTCCTCCTAAGTTTTAATTTGAGATACTACGGTGTGTTCATGGAACAATCACCGCCCTTCCAGTTTCGGCGGTCGTGGGTAACGATTTCCGCTGATTCTTTATTTCTAACGCGTTAAAATAAGTTGGTTGATAGTTTATAAGTAGGAATCTTCCTCGAGCCGTTTTAGTACGGATTTCAAGCCCCTCCGCAGTCTGACTGGAATTTTGAATTGTATTGCGTGTAATTTACCTTCGCGAGTGTGGTACGTTGCCATGACCGTGTAATCCTTCCTGGCTTTGATACGCTTGATTGCGATAGGGTATCCCGCACCAACATATAAGGCGTAGAAATCGTCATTCAATCTCCACGCCTCAAATTCTCTATTTATTTTTGTCATACTGCAGCCTGCTTCTGCTTGTCCATAAGACGTCTATACCACGCATTGCACTCGTCTCGTTGGAACTCATATAACTCGTCATATAGCCCCGCATAATCACGATTACCTCGAGCCGCCAGTAGTTTGACGAGTGGTGCAACATCGTAAGGATTATATTTTGTCTCGATAAATTCGAGGAAACTGCGATCATTTTTCATTCGATTCACACTGATATCGACAACAATAATGTTGCTTATCGTGTTCGCACCGCCTGCTGACATCGGTATGACATGCTCAAGAGATAAATCGTTGCTAAATCTACCTGTATATGCGCATCGTCCGCCAGCTAACTTAAACAAATACATAACATCGTCGTAAGTTAAATCGTTCGTGACTCCGAATTGCTCAGCTTTTCTGTTTGCGTGTCGGAAAGCACCGCGTGCTCTATTTTCAAGCGATGCCATGCGGTATCGAGCGTCCTTCCGTTCGCATTCAATGCAGTGTGGTCGTTTCATGCTGTAAAAATGTTTGGTTTTAGTACCGCATTTTGTGCAAACCTTCATTGTTTTCTTTGTCATAGTCATCGTCCTTTTCATATCTTAATTTTTATTGCATATATTCAACGCTAACAGTCAGACCGTTTCGCGCGATTATCTTGTTTAACTCCATTAATAAGCGAGCATTAGGATTTTGATGTTCGTAGTTGTACTCCCTAGCCAGTGGCCCACTCGTTGTAATCACTGCGATTTCTGTTTTTTTGTAGTGTTGCAAGACCTTACGCAACGACACAAATGCAGGGAATACAAGGTTTCCGTTATGATAAACCTCACGGAATATACTTTCGTCAGGTAATTCAATAACGACCTCCACTGTTGCCGGACCTGTTTCTGTTACTGTTTGTTTAATGGTTAGTGTCATGTTCTTTCTCCTTTTCCTTTGTTTAATTGAACTGCACCATGATTGCAGCTAATTGCTCGCCAGTTCCTGCGAAGATTGTTCGAGGATTGACTGTAATACGTTTCTCGCGTCGGTCCCTTGGATTTTCATAGAAGTTAAATACCACTTGTCCATCTATCTGAACACGGTTCAATGCGGTTTTTAACTTACCTGTGTTTGCATATCCCAATAGAACCGCTAGTTTCTCTAATCCCATCGGGCGTAGGCGATCCTTGTCCGTTTCGTCTGGATTGAAGCAGATTGCATTTGTTTCGAAATTTAAAAAAGGCATAACCGAGTAGACTAGCGCGAGCTGTCCAACCGTTTTGCCTTTTGTTTTCTCATATAAGTCGCGTATCGTTTTCTTGAATAAGCGCGTGTGTTGCATATCTGATACTGCGTGGCTGATTGTCTTTACATTTCCTCGATAAAACACCGTTGGATTCATAAAGATACAGTCATCGATTTCCGTTAAAATTTCCGCCTCTACGTAGCGTTTGAATAGTTCGCGTGAGCGTTTCGTACTTAGCCCTATCAACTTTTCAAAGCCTTCACGGTCAATCACTCGACCATTATCGTACTGCAGGCGCCCTGTATTCCATGCGATGTAAGTACCGATGTACATTAGACGTGCAATATCGGAATTGTTGAGTGTTGGGAATCGTTCGCTTATCATGCGCGACTGTTTAAAGAAGGTGAATACGAAGCCTCCGTTTTCTACCTCATGCTCTTCCAAGATACGTTTAGATTTGATTACTTTACATTGACCCTCTGTACGGCGAGGCACTAAATCGTGAACATACTTATCTCCTAAATATTCGCCAGTTTCTGTAGCGTAAGGCTTTCCGTCAACTACCACGTAATCTAGCTTTTGAGCTAAGGCCTGTTGTCGTGTATTCGGGTGTAGCTGTACGAATTCTTTTCCTGTAATTGCTGTTGTCATAGTCATCATCCTTTTCATCTATTATTTTTGTAATGCGTCGGCAAGCGATTGGATTTCTGCTGTTGCTGTCGTGACTTGGCGACTCACTTCAAGTAAAGCTATTCCGGCCCGTACTGCTACTGATTGCGATAGAGTACGCTCGCCACGTTCGATAAAGCCGAGCATAACCGGCGTGATTCCGATACGTTTAGCGAGTTGTCCTTGTGTGATGCCGAATGCTTCACGATAATACTTAATCTGATTTGCCGTTAATGCCATTCCGATTACCTCCTTGTTAGTAATAAAATAACTACTTATTAAGCCAATTAAAAAAAGCCGCCCGAATGGACCGCTTGAATTTTAGTTATTTACTTCCTCAATCTATATAATGACCTATCGTGTAAAATACGCCTTCCCTTGTATAGGTGTCTAAAACGGTATTTTACAAGTTATTTTACGAAAGTTTTAATACTCTCCATAATGTATAGCCAACAACTAGCTAAAAAGTTAACACTGACAATCGGCAAAGTTCAATTTTTCTCCATACTCTTAGGCTAGATACGTTGTACATAAAAATATGGCTAAAAACTTCCCTTCATAATATATAGATAACTAAACGGTTAAAATACACGATATAGGTGAATGCCTTCCCCACCTATATAGCCAACTAAACGCCTAAAATAGCACCTCTGAATTTCAATCTTTACAAACACGTAACATTTACGTTCACATTTTAGACACATTCTATAATAACTCCATTTTTACTTCCTCATAAGGTATAGCCATGAAACACTGAAAAAAGCAATAAAATATATAAAAATAAATTAAAAGGCTCTCTCGGCGTTTATATAGGTAGCTAACCAAGCACAAGTTCGGTTGCTGAAAATTTTCAGTACCTTCTATAAGGTAAGGCGCAAAACACAGTAGTTGTGTGCAACCTTTCTATAAAATCGTTCTATTTACCTATAATGTATAGCTATTAACCACCTAAAAACTCAACCTAACTAATCTTTGCGACCATCTAAAAATCGCTATTCCATTATTAGACGGTATGACCGCAGTATAAAATTACTTCTCGTCATCATATGCCGTAGCCCAAGTTGTACCCCAAAACTCGCGAGAACGGCGTGTAGTAGTCGGTTGAATATCATCAATATTTTGCGAAGTAACTCGCTTTTTACCGCCGATTTGCTGCCTTCTCTGCGATCTAGCGACTGTCTTTTCAAAATCGCTCGTATTTACGATATGTCGTTGATCAGACTGTATCATCGCTTGTTCATCGATCCAAAAACCATGCTCGTCGTTAAAATACTTATCACGCGATAAATGAGAAGTACCTTCCGCTTGTTTCTGCTCGCGTCGCTTAATATTACGAAGGTACACGTTCTTTTTACTGCGACAACTATCGGAACATATTACCGCTGAATTATTCTGCGACTTATCACGGAAATAGTGGCCACAAGCACAACAACGTCTTACTCGCTTTTCTGCAAAGAGTTCTGGCTTATCTTCTTCAATGTCACGAATCAACAATTCTTCGTCGATGTACTCGTCCAGATATTGCTCGATTAGTTCGCTCATAAATTCTACTGCTCCTGCACCAGGTTTAGCTTCGTACGCTAGCTCCTCTATAACTTGCCCTTTTTGAATTTTCATAATTTCTTCCGCCTCCCCAAAATACCATCCCTTTATGTCCCGAATATCCGGAATTACCATCCTTTTATGTCCCACTAAAAAACCGCATTCACGCTTACTCTCCGTAAGACTCACGCTACTTACGCGAGCTGCTTATCTATCTTATCTTACCGACCGCACACGAAAAGATTTACGCTAAATATGTATTGATACGCCGATATTGTCCGCTAATACCGAAGGTGTCCGAGAAGTTGTTACAACTTCCTTAAACACTTGCGTCCCAATTTTGCAAAGAACGCAAAATAAGTCCGCGTCTATCTATTACAGTGATAATATTACAATCGCTAGATATCATCATTAATGCGATGAGACGGAGGCTTTAGCCGACGTAGAGGATTTGCGTAAGCAAAGACTCGTAATCTTTTGTCTTCTTACTAAGTAAGTCCATGACTATGCTAATTATGCAAGAAGTTAATGTTTCTCTCTATAATTCTAATATTTTATCAAAAGCTTTTCTAATATTGCTTAAGTCTTTATCAAGTTTCTCAAAACTAAGTTTCGATTCATCTTTTAATTTTAATTCCCCGTAATGCATGATTTTATTTCTTAGTTGATAAACAGAGTAAATAGAATTCCAATATTCAAGATTATTCTCTTGTAAACTGTAATTTTTCAAGTATTTTAGTATTACGTTATACTTTAAATCCATTAATCCACCTCTAATATTATTTAATCTATCAAAAACCACATCTCCCTCATTTGAAATATCCTCAATAAACTTAGTAATAAAAGATTCCTGAGCAATTGAAGCAAAAATTATTACATCTTTAAACTTAGAATCGTATAATGCCGATTGTGCTTTATCTAAGAATTGAAAACTAGTAGTGTATTTATTTTCTTCTACACTGAAATTCTCAAAAGAATTATCATCAATTTTTTCACTTTCAGCATGATCTATATATGTGTCTAAAAATGTAAAATTGTGTCTCATATTTCTACCCAATTCATATGTGGGTGCGTAAAAATAGTAAGATGAAAAAATCCCAACCATTTTGTTTATTCGATTAATTGGAATATCCTCTAACCAAAACATTTTGGTGTTTTCTCTAATAAAACGAAGTATGCTATTTAGCCTGATTGAAATTTCACTCATTATCTTTCTAGCAACATCATCAGGTACACCCGTTACACTTTCCTCACATCCAATTTTTTCTTCATCAATTATTTTTGTTATCTTATTTACTTTGTAGTCTTTATAATTATAGTTTTTTGATATTACTTCTATTTGAATAAATCTACAAACATCATTCTCATATTTGTCATTGTAAATACTTTGGTAATTAATATCGTTAAAGAGTAATCTGAGATGAAATTTCTCAAATTCGGGAAAATAAAAATCTTTTTCATAATCTTTTGCATCATTTAATCGAATTGAATAAGGTAATTCAACCCTACATTGAAATTTAATACTCAATACTATTCCTCCTGTACACTTCATTTTATTTATTTTCCATTTTATCATGAATATGTATACAGCATACTTAACAAAAATAACGGTCTTCATGCTGCAACGTGAGGACCGTCATACATAAGAAGCAAGTTCGTTATTCTCTCTATGTTAACGGAATGTCGCCAACCATCCCGCTATTTAAATCTTTTTAAAGTCGCCTGTATGTGTAACTTGGTAAAACCGCTAAATACCGTTTGCAATACTGTTATTATTCTGTGAGCATCGCCAACTGCTCTGATGTATGTAGCGCAATAGAATCCGTCTAGAGCGCTCAGATTGCCTTCACTCAGCGTTGAATATCACCATTATCCAACCTTCGTGGCGAGTAATGCGTTGCTGTACGCATCAAGTGGTGGAATTACGTATTAAGCAATTTTAGCTGTTAGTAATCGTAAGTAACCTCTCAGCATCTTTCGTCTTATATCACCGCTAGCACATTTCAAAATGTCTGCAGCATCCTCGTAATCTAAACTATAATCCTCATCGTCGATAAATAGCGTGGCTTCACGATCATACTCACTTGTAACAAGCTGAATATCCTCTGCTAAATGCGTTGTGACTATCGCTACCTCTGTATTTTCGTCTAATGCTACTTGTTCAATTTTTTGATTCATCTGTAAAACCTCCCGATAATTTTTTATTTCCGGTACGCTCATAAGTACCACTTCTGTTATTATTATATGGTACGCTATTGCGTAACGTCAAGTATATTTTAGGAGGAATTTTAAATGGCTAAGCGAGTGGTTATTAAGATTGATTATTTAATTAAAGAATACAAGGTAGGCTCATTGAGAAAGTTAGCGGAGAAGTGCGATATAAGACACGCAGCACTAAGCGAATTGAATAACGGTAAGAGAAAGAGTATCAATTTCGGACATATCGAGAGAATCGCTGAGACGTTAGGGATTGAGGATATAACGGAGATAATCGATTTTGTAGAAATAGACGAAGAAAAAGCGCTCTAGCATCATAACTAGGCGCTTTTTTTGGTATCTAATATCTCATAGTGTTTCGAATTCATGGTAAACTGTATTCATCTTAATTTCATAAATTAATAATTGAATTAATATTTTCAAATCGCTTATATCTCTATGAGTGTAGATTTTTTCATAATGAGCATAATCATTACTTAAATCAAAGAATTTCTTAGCTACTTCTTTAATTCTGGCATCTCGAACATACTTCTGAATCAAGTTGTTGGTTCTATACGATTTTTCAACACTTTCTTCAGTTATTTCATCTATTTCCCCATCCCTAATTAATTTTTTTATGTAATCTTTAACTAAAAATTCCGTCGCTCGCCTATAGCCTACCCCTATTATTTCTGATAAATTCATTTTGTCAGCCTTTAATGTTTGATTATAAATTTCAATAAACATAGGTGAGAACTTCTCTATTTCATTATCTTCAAATATTTCATATTTAGCCGGATGTATAACATAATCCATTAAGATTTTTTGGTTAAAATTTCCCTCTCCATATTCTTGATAAACAATATCCGCTAAATAAATTTTTTTACATTGATCCCTAGGGCATTCTAATACTATTTCGGCACCTTGTGCATTATAATCTTCATCCCAACCATACTTTACATATATAACCTTTGGAGCAACAGATTTTTTACAGTGCGGACAATGCTCGATAACATCTATCCCCTGTATCTCGTTTATGTATTCATTACCATGATAACTTCCCAAAATAGCAACCTCCCAACAAATTTAACAAGCAATTTGTTACATATAATTAAAATTTATCCTAAAGAATAACCGGAGTCAAGGTTGACAACCGAACCAGATTATTCAACAGAATGGCTGATGAAATTAGGAAATCGGAGAAAGTTGTTACCTTATATCTAAAACTCAAAAAAAGTAATAGACATAAAGTAACTACGCGATTATTCAACGTCATGGAGATTTATTGAGGTTGCTCGTCGTCTTGTTTCGTAGAGAACTTTCGTTCTGCGATGCCTCACGTAATTACTGTCCTACGTGTGCGGACCGTCCTTGATTGGTTAGCTTTTGCTAACTGCTTGTCCGCTTGGCTGCGCTTATCCTAACCGTAGTTAGCCAGTAAACCACCGTACCGTTAAATTGGGCGTACTCCCCGATTCATCCCAACGGAAACAAGAAACCGCTTTGACAGGGATATATCCGATTTTTTGCAACGGTTCGGCAACCTTTCCAGGTTATTTTAACGACGAATTATGGGCAACCTCGTCGCTACTGCTAAAAAAGGATGCACTTAATAGAAGTTGCACCATCGAAAAAATTTCGATATAATGAACCCTAAGAAACGCTATTGCTGCCAGGCAATTTTTAGCGTAGATATTAAGTTAGAAGTCGTTAGTGCGTCAACACTAGCGGCTTTTTTCTGTTTATAAATAATCACGCAAAGACTCTGCGACAAATTCCTTCTCTAAATCGAGATAGACGGTTGTTGTCTCCAAACTTTTGTGTCCGAGTGCTTTCGATATTAAAGCGACATTAGCGCCTTGATTTAATAAGTTAGTCGCAAATGCTCGTCTTAACGCGTGAGCATTAACGTTCTTTAAGCCGAACTCTCTTGCATACTTTGTTAATGACTTCGAAATAGCGTTACTGGACGACTGGCTATTATTAATGCCTTGTCCATTAGCAGATAAGAAAACGTAAGTATTACGCGTATTGTATTTACGGCGAATCTGCTTGTTTTTCTCGATTAATACTTTCAACATTTCTGCCAACTGATCGTCTATCGGTAGCTTTAACGTATCTCGATTTTTAAGGACAGTACCGTCCATATCAATCGTATTAGTTGTAAAGTCGATATGACGTTCACGCAATTCTCCTACCGTTGTAATACGTAACCCCGCTTTATACATTAGTAAAATCGCAACTGAATCACGGAAACCAACGTAAGTGCTGCGGTCAATAAGTGATAGTAATACTTCAACGTCGCTCTCTTTTGATGCACCTTTAACTGTCTTATCAACTTTAATTTGGATCTTCGACCAAAAACGAATCTCAATCCAACGGTTATCGAAGAAACGATTAAGTATCGCCTTCAACGATTTCAAACGAACTAGCTTCGTTGCATTTGATACGTCGATTTCGTTCAAGTAATCGTAAATCATATCCGCATCAATATCCTCGACATATCGAACGCTTGTCACCTTGATAAATTCGTTCCATGCAAACGCATAGCTTTCGATTGTTCGCGGTCTGTTACCACTGATTTCCATTTGACGAAAGACCGTCTTTAGAGCTTGTTGTACCGATAATGAATCGCGCCTATCCTCTACGCGCTTAAAATCAATATCGAATGATTCTTCGATAGCAAATGCTCCGTGCTTTCTCGTACGTTTAACCACGCAAAAAAACCTCCTAATCCGTTAAGATTAGAAGGTCGATTGTTGTCCGCTTGACTGTACGGTTGTACAGTGTCAGACGCTATGTACGCCATTTGAACGTTGATATAACGCTACAAATAACGATTGTTAAATATGGAGACGGCGGGAGTCGAACCCGCGTCCAGAAACTCCAATACTTCAGCTTCTACGCGTGTAGTTTGCCTATTTACGATTCACGTAGCATTATGCCGACAAACAGGCGTCCTGTACGCTAACCTGGAAATCTCTTGTCGGTGACTCAGGTGGCACCATCGACCGTATCCCACTAAAGTTGGGCCCCACGTTCTCTACATGGGCGATAGAGAGGCAGAGCGCTTAAGAGCTTACGCTGCGAAAGCTAAGTTTTGTTGTTTGCCAGTTATTATATAACTTCCGTTGATGACGGAGCCGAGACCTCCGACGCGCGACCAAAGCTTGAACCATCCCTGTCGAATCCGTAACGTCCCCTTGAATATGAAGCGAAGCACATGGCCTCGTTCAAGCAAAGGAGCTAGAATTTCTTCTAGTACGGTGGGAGCTAAAAGTACGCTTCCATGTAATCTGGCATTCATTAATACTTATTATAAAGCAAATCTATCTATAGTTCAAGTGTCCTGCTATGATGGAAAGAATTAGCTCCCTCGAAACTTATTTCTTATTGCATTACCTTAAATTTCAACTCTCGTAATTTTAATAATAGCTTCCCAACTATGGAATCTGTAAGATAACCAAAGTAAACATCTACCTCTTGTCCACCAAAGCCAAGCTTAAATTCTTTAATTTCTTCTTTGTTCGTTAATGCACCGAAATCATAGCGAGCGTAGCCTCTGCTTCGGAACATCATAATATTTTCCCATAGTAAATAACGATTAGCGAAGCGGATTTGCTGCTTTAAATCAGGTCTATCCTGGATCCATGCAGCAGTACCTGTGTATAAATTTAGTACCATATCTCCATCAACAATGTATATTCGATAGCAAAGTGCTTCACCTTTATCATTTTGAAGCTTTGTGTATATTAGTGCTCCTTGCTCGCGAAGTAGTTTCATTGTTTGCATATGGAATTTACGAACTCGATTTGTTTGTTTCATTTTTGCGAATGCATTGTAAAATTGTTGGAATTCTTTCAGCTCTATATCAGTTGGGTTTTCTTTAACAATTACTTCGTAGGGCTCTTTTCTTGCACGTCTAAGCATATAGCGATTCATTTTTGATAAATCCGCTAACAGGACATCTTCGTCTTGCTGTAAAATAATTTGTAGTGTTGTATGTCCCTCAAGTTTTTGCTCAGGGAGCTTTGTTTGAGTATAGCAAACTAGCTTTTTTCTTTCTTGTAGATCATTACACTTTTCTGCGAAATAAATATGCTCCATTTCCACAAACAATACTTTTCTTCTAATCGTAAGAATTGTGTCTCCTCCTTAAATCGCAAGACTTGCTCTCTATATGCATTCTCCATTATATTTTTTAACCAACATCAATTAGAACGGTCTTGCACGATATATTTTATCCGTTCTCTCGCTAAAAAAACAAAAAGCTCACCATCCAATAGTGAGCTTTCAAACAATCTATTAATCTTGATTTTTCGCTTTGAAGGCACGTTCCATGTCGCGTTTCGCTTCTTTTTTGCGCATGTCGTTACGTTTGTCGTAATCCTTTTTCCCTTTGCCGACGCCGATTAAGAGTTTGGCATAACCGTCTTTAATGTACATTTTTAATGGGACGATTGTGTAACCGTCACGTTTTACGGCACCAACTAGCTCGCCGATTTGCTTTTTATGAAGCAGTAGCTTGCGGGCGCGCAGTGGGTCATGGTTAAAGCGGTTGCCTTGTTCGAATGAGCTGACATGCATATTGTTGATCCAAGCTTCACCGCTACGGATTTGTACATAAGATTCTTTTAGTTGAACCCTTCCCGCACGGATGGATTTAATTTCTGTGCCTGTTAGCACCATGCCCGCTTCGATTGTTTCTTCAATGAAGTAGTCGTGCCCGGCTTTTTTGTTTTGTGCTAATACTTTACCAGTACCTTTTGCCATATTATTCACCCTCTACTTAAAGGTTGAGCAGGGTTAACCTGCTTTTTTGATAAAGTGAAAGCACCCGCTTCAAATTGCTTTAAAGCGAAAATCGATGCCTTCACCTATACTTTTACTTTATTTACGTTTTGATTTTTTCTTTTTGTTTTTCTTGGCGACGCCCTCGTAGAACCTTTGCTTTTGCTTCACGCCTTTTTTAGGGCCTGGGCTTGAGCCATCCTTGCGGCGTCCTCGTGGATCACGGTCGTTTTCACGTCGCTCTCCTTGTCCGCCTTGCCCTTCTTCGTTACGACCATTGCGACTGCCACGTCCGCCTCGTTCTTCTTCGTTACGACCATTGCGACTGCCACGTCCGCCTCGTTCTTCTTCGTTGCGACCACTGCGACTGCCACGTCCGCCTCGTTCTTCTTCGTTGCGACCACTGCGACTGCCACGTCCGCTTCGCTCTTCCCCGTTGCGACCACCTTTGCGGCCATTACGACCATCTTTGTTGTCGCTATAATTTTTGCGTGCGTGAATAACAGTAGGTGCAGCTTTTCGAGTTCGTCCATAAGACGTTACCATTCCGACGATTTCAAAGTCAATCGATGACTCCTCAATAATAACATTTGCTACACGTACTGTAACTTCATCACCAATACGGAATTGGCGATTTGTACGTTCACCGATCATCATCATTTGACGATCATCAAAGCGGTAGTAGTCATCTGTCATATTGCTAATATGGACAAGTCCTTCAATCGTGTTTGGTAGCTCCACGAAAATCCCAAAGTTTGTAATGGATGAGACGATCCCTTCGAATTCCTCGCCAATTTTATCGGACATATATTGTGCTTTTTTCAGTGCATCAGTATCGCGTTCTGCATCGACAGCACGGCGTTCACGCTCTGACGTATGGTCAGCAATTTCATCCATCGCCATACTCCACTGTGCGACTGTCTCATTTGATGTATCTTTATTAATTAAATACGTTCGAATTAAACGATGGACGATTAAGTCTGGATAACGTCGAATCGGTGACGTAAAGTGTGTATAGAAATCAGTTGATAAACCAAAGTGGCCTAAGCTTTCAGGATAATATTTTGCCTGCTGCATGGAGCGTAGAAGCATTGTTGAAATAACAGGCTCCTCTGGCATACCTTCAATGGCCTTTAATACATCCTGTAGCGCCTTTGGATGTACTGTGTTCCCTGTACCTTTGATTAAAATACCGAAGTTCGTGACAAATTCAAAGAAGCGTTGCAGCTTTTCTGGCTTTGGATCCTCGTGAATACGGTAAAGGAACGGTACATTCATCCAGTGGAAGTGCTCTGCTACTGTTTCATTGGCAGCTAGCATGAAATCTTCAATTAATTTCTCAGCTACTGTACGTTCACGTAATTCAATATCTACTGGCCATCCATCTTCGTCCACGATCACTTTAGACTCTTTAAAGTCAAAGTCAATTGCACCACGCATTTCTCGTTTAGTACGTAAAATATTAGACAGCTCAGCCATATGTTTAAACATTGGTACTAGTGGCTCATAGCGGGCAATTAGCTCTGCGTCCTGCTCCTCTAAAATTTTGTAAACGTCTCTATATGTCATACGCTCAGTTGTTTTAATGACACTTTGGAAAATTTCATGTGAAACCACATTACCATTTGCATCAATAATCATTTCACAAGACAGTACTAGACGATCAACCTGTGGATTTAATGAACAAATACCATTCGATAATCGATGCGGAATCATTGGAATAACACGGTCTGTTAAATAAACACTCGTCGCACGATCATAAGCTTCAACATCTATTACAGAGCCTTGTGTTACATAATAACTAACATCTGCAATATGTACGCCAAGTTTATAAGTACCGTCTACATTTTTCGTTACGGTTACAGCATCATCCAAGTCCTTCGCATCAGCTCCATCGATTGTCACAATCGTTTCATGGCGTAAATCACGGCGGCCCTCTAAATCTGCCTCTGTAATTTCATCCGGCACTCGTTGCGCGGCAGCAACCACTTCTTCAGGGAATTCTGGTGGAATGTCGTGCTTATATAAAATAGAGAGAATATCCACACCTGGGTCATTTTTGTGCCCTAATATTTTTGTAATATAGCCTGTTGCCGATTTTAAATCTTCTGGCCAAGTAGCTACCTCAACGACAACCTTGTGTCCGTCAACAGCTCCTAATGTATCACCCTTAGCAATGAAAATGTCCATCGGTAGTTTTTTGTCATCTAAAACAACAAAGCCAAAGCCTCGATTTGCTTGGAATGTCCCAACAAAGCTCGTTTGTCCACGCTCTACTACCTTTGTCACCGTACCTTCACGACGATCACCGAATGATTCCTTTAAAACACGTATTAAAACGATATCGCCGTTAATCGCACCATTTATTTCATGCGGTGGAATGAAAACATCATCCATCCCCTCAATATCAGGTGTCACAAAGCCAAAGCCTTTCGCGTGTCCGATAAATTTACCTCGAAGTAAATTCATGCGCTCTGGCAAGCCATAACGATTGGAGCGAGAACGCACAACTAAACCTTGCCCCTCCATACGCACTAACGTTTTCACTAATTCTTTAAATTCGTCAGCATCTTCAAAGCCAAATACGTCCTCGATTTCGCCAACGGTTAATGGTTTATATTCTTCTTCACCGAAAAAATCGAGTAAACGACTTTGTAGTGAATTGTTCTGGTCTTTCATAATTTCCCTCCTTCATGAGAAAATCCTAATTATATTTTTATTGTGCCCAATTTAAGCTTTCTAAAAAGCGATAAATATCTTCATGTAACTGATCTTTTTCTTGATCTAACGTAATAACATGTTTTGAGTTTTCATACCACTTGATCTGTTTTTCAAGTGACTCAGTTTGATTATATATAATGTTGGCAGATTCTGTCTCAATTACCTCATCATTTGTCGCCTGTACGACAAAAATTGGTGCATATATCATGTCAATTTCTTGACGTGTCCGGGCAATAAACTCGCGCAATTCTTGTAAAGATGGCATGCCCTTTTCAGCAATTAACGCAACCTCAGCTTCGATTTGCTCCTCATCTTTACCTTGGAACTTTTTATAGTCCCTCGCATATTTCAGTACACCTTGAAACATAACATCTGTTGTACGCATCGTCATTGGAGCACACATTGTCACTATACCTTTCACTGGGTTATTAAGCGCAACATTTAATGCCATCACACCACCCAATGACAAGCCAGCAACAGCAATCTCCTCATAGCCCGCATCCTGCAGCTGTTTGTACGCGGCTACGACATCCTGCCACCAATCAGCAGGACCTGTTGTAATAAGTTCCTCCGGTTCCACACCGTGACCTTTATAATGAGGTGCTAATGTAGTATACCCTTTTTTCTCTAAAAATCTCCCAAGCATTCGCACATCCGCAGAGCTTCCCGTAAACCCATGCAATAACAAAACTGCTCTAGGTCCTGCTTGAAAGAAAAAAGGCTGTGATAACGATTTTTTCATTGCGCGCCCTCCTTCATCCAAATACATATACTATAACCATTATAGCCATACTGAAGCTTCCTAAAAAGTTTTGGCGATTGTTACATCTTTTATGAGGTTTTATCGGTTAATTTGATGGTCTTTTTCAGCATTTTGATGTTTCTGGCAATTCTATTCGGCATTTCGAGGAGTCTATCCGGCATTTTGGTTCTTCTATCCGTCGCTTTGAGGTGTCTATCCGTCACTTTGACTCTTTTATCCGTCGCTTCGTGGATTCTCCGTCACTTTGACTCTTCGAAGTCAAGTCCTTAATATTGTGTAAAATTCTATACAATGTTCTTCAACTCTGACTTTAGTTTTGTCAAATTGTCCAGCTTATGTTAGAATTCGCCGCTAAAAGTGTGAGTTGCGCCGCTAACCAAAGGAAGAACGCCGCTAAAACATGAATTTCCGCCGCTAACCAAGCAAGGATCAGTCAAGTCCTTAATATTGTGTAAAAATATTATACAAAGTTTTCAACCCTGATTTTTATCTAAACGTCTGATTGATAAATGAATTGGGCTTACTCATTCAAACCTCCCTACATTTTTTTGGCCGTAACTTCCGTGTATTTATATGTCCACATTCAGAAATGGCTGTCAAAGGCTCTTTTCACTTTGATAGCCGTTTCTGAATGTGGCATCCTACGGAATGGAAGTTACATGAAAAATACTTAAGTATCACTAAGTTGTGAGTCCCTTTTTCTTTGCGTATACAGTTTCTTGATACTGCATTAGAACCGCACCTACT
>NZ_JBIVCA010000016.1:0-142770 GCF_044746345.1 Lysinibacillus sp. NPDC086135
CTGCACGCCACCGCTTTCCCGCTGAACTAATGCGCTTTAAACCAATCAGTTCAACATCTAAACCGGCCTCTTCAAAAATCGTTCTTGGGAGTTTTCCTTTTTCATTTTCTACAATAAAATGGCGTTTAAATTCCTCGGTATAAGTAATCGCCTTATCACTAATAGCTTGGACATTAGGATTACAGTTTAGTTGTTCTTGCTCTTTTTTAGTAAATACTCTTTTCGTTATTTCATTCCGCTCCGACATCTTTTTTCTCATTATAAACAAAAGTACCCTATAGGATAGACTTTTTTCAAAGTGCCTATCTTATAGGGTACAGTTTAGAAAGGGGTAGCTTTTTGTCGATTATTAATGATAATAAAACCAAGAAGAGACCATACCAAATATAGGGAAAACAAGCCACCAATACCTCCACAAAAAATCACCAACAGTTTTGTGATCGGACTTATTTGTATCAGGAGCTGAAACTGGGGCTGAGGCTTCTAGTTTATGATATTTTTCTTCCCCTGTAATAAGCTGATCTAAAGAAATTTTATATAAATCACTTAACCTTCTTAAATTATCAATATCAGGATAGCCCTTTCCTAACTCCCATTTCGAAACGGATTGTCTTGAAATATTTAAAAAATTTGCGACATCATCTTGAGTATACTTATGTTGTTCTCTTAATTCCTTTAAACGGTTTTCTAAATTCATTGAACTTCACCTCCAACTTATCAGATTTTGATCAAATAATAATGGATTATTACACTTTATTCTAGAAGTTGTTATTTGCTAATTCGCAACGCATAGTTGCTTTCATGAACTAAGCAAAAAATTCGATTCTAGAGCATATTTCACTTACAATTATATTTCAGCAGATGTCTTTTGTGCCGAAAGCGTAGTGACAGGTACGGATGTTTGGACACCCGCCGAAAGAAGTTAAAGGAGTGATGAGATGAACACATGGGATCAACGTTTCAAAACGATCGAATATGTTTATGGTGAGAAGCCAAATGCATTTATAGAAGACTATGTACACTATTTAAAAGATTATCAAAATGTGGCTGCATATGCCGAAGGTGAAGGTCGAAATGCTGTATTTTTAGCTTTACAGGGACATACAGTAACTGCCTTTGATTATGCGGAAAGCGGTCTTGAAAAAACAAAACAACTCGCAGAAAAACATAATGTTTCGGTTCACACAAAGCTTACTGACTTACTGCAAGATGAACTACCAGTAGAAAAGTTTGATGCTGCTATTATGGTGTTTGGACATTTCCAAGCCGGGCAGCAACAAGAAGTGTTTAAGCGGATTGTAAACTCAGTAAAATCTGGTGGTCGTATTATGATGGAACTTTATTCAATTTATCAACTACCTTACGCGTCTGGTGGCCCAAGACAACTTGATTTTTTATATGACCCTTTAGATGTTCTAAAATGGTGTCAACCTTATAAGATTATCCATTTTTTCACAGGTGAACAAATGCGAAATGAAGGTATACTCCACACAGGACTTGCTCATACCATTCAATTTATTATTGAAAAAAATTAAAAAGACTATATACAGTTTATATCTGTATATAGCTTTTTTTCACAAAAATAAATAAACAAATAGCGGACATAAAAATGCGCCTACAATTGCCGTTAAGGCCATAGATAGTGAGCCTACTGATAATTCTTGTTCTCCGTATTCTCTTAATTTAACAAGCCCAACGCCATGTGAAGCACTACCTACTGCAACACCTCTACTAACGGCTGAATCAATTTTGCCGTATTTAATGACTAAAGGTCCAATAATAGCGCCTACAAACCCTGCTAGCATTACGAGTACAGCTGTTAATGGTGGAATACCGCCAATGGTCTCACTCACCTGCATACCTACAGGTGTCGTTAATGATTTAGGTAAGGCTGTCAGCAGCCAGCTTTTATTGACACCAATCCATTTCAGCATAACAAATATTGTTGCTAAGCCTGTAATCATAGCGATAAAAACACCTGACAAAATAGCATACTTATATTTCATAATGATCTCACGTTGATTATATAGAGGATAAGCTAGTGCTACAACTGCTGGACCTAGCATTTTTTGAAGCCATTGCCCTCCCTCCATATAAGTAGAATATGGAATATTAAAGACTAATAATATAACAGCACTAACGATCGTTGTCGTCACTAGTGGAATCATTAAAGGATGTGGGTAACGTTGATAAAGTTTTGTAAATAAAACGAATAAAACAACGGTGCCAGCGACAACAATAATTTCAATCAACCGTTAATTCCCCCTCTCCTTCTTCTACAACGGCTTCTGTTTCTTTTTTAGCCAGCTCTTTTTTCTCAACCATTTGACTAAGTAATCCTGTGACATAAATAGAGATTAGCGTACTTGCTATAACGGCTAGAATAATCAAGAGGCCAGTTGTTGAAAAAAGTTCAGGGTAGTCAATCACTCCTACTGTTGCTGGAATGAAAAACAAGGTTAATACGCCAATTAAGAAACCGGCTCCATCTTGAATGTATTCTACTTTAAGTATTTTGAAATTGAGTGAAAGTGCTAGTAATAGTAATCCAATTACACTTCCTGGAAGAGGTACATGTAGTAAAGCCACAATACCGACACCCATGTAATAAAAAATATTGAGTATCCCAATCTGAACAATAATACGAACAACTCTCTTTGACATCGAAGCAAAATTTTCGTTCAACATTTCGCCACATTTCACCCCCTATAACGTTTATTCTACATCTGCAGGAATTTTCTGTCTATTATAATTTTAGAAAAACAATAGAAAAAAAGGATAACTACAAAACACTTTGAGCCATCCTTTTTCTATATAACTTAAATAGGTTGTCTAAAACTGTTCTACATTCATTCGTTAGACACCAGTAAATGGGGGTCATCACCATAACGTGTGGTTGATTTCCGCTCCGGCTGGGCGCTTTCCTGGGGGCGTCCGATGGAGCCGCTTCACTCGCATAGCTCGCTCCAGGGTCTCGGGCCAACACGATGTTGGTCACGAAGGCGTTATCACAGGATGTGATGCTTTAGCCTTCGTTCCTCTATTGCTAATCCCCAAGGAGTCGCCCATCCTCCGCTCCAATCAACTTATTTACAAAGTAAGCGTTTTAACAAATGTCATCCATAACTTTTGGTGATGGGCCTTAAATATTCCTTTTCTCAAAAAAATTGCTAGTTTAGGCTTTTCTATAATGCATGTCCTGAACCACCATCAATGTTTACAGAAGTTCCTGTCACATAACTAGCTGCATCTGATACTAAAAAAGTAATGACATTCGCCGCCTCTTGAGTATCCCCTATCCGACCAAGCGGAATCGTTTGACCTACAGTACGGGAATAATTTTCCCACGATAATTCTGGCGCTTCTTCTTTCCACTTCTTCTCTATTTGATCACTACGAATAAGCCCAATACAAACAGAATTCACACGAATATTATCTTTACCTAAGTCTTTGCTCATAGCCTTTGTTAACGCAAGTCCTGCCGCACGACTTACAGTAGTAGGGAGTGAGTTTGCTGGTGGTGTTTTAGCCATTACCGCAGTCACATTAACTATTGCACCACCACCAACCTTACGCAAATGAGGTGTAGCATATTTTGAACAATTGACAGCACCAAACACTTTTAAATCTATATCAGCTTGCCATAGCTCACTACTAACCGATTCAAATGGATGAGCTGAAGCTGTCCCTGCATTATTAATAAGAATATCAAGGCGACCAAAATGTTCTACTGCTCGCTCAATTAAGTACTTACAATCTTTTTCCTTTGTAATATCAGTCGGTACAATTAATACGTCCTCGCCTGTTTCGTTTTTAATACAACCAGCAGCCACTTGAAGCTGTTTTTCACCACGACCACAAAGTACAACCTTTGCCCCCTCTTTCACAAGCTGCATCGCTGTATAATAACCAATCCCCTTACTTGAACCTGTAATAACTGCTACTTTCCCCTTTAAGCCTAGTTCCATTGTTATCACTCCAGTTTTTTGTTCAACTTCTCTTGTTACACAATCATCGATAGCATTTTCGAATATCTAGCAGTTAATTTCTGAGACTATCTGACACATTCGCTAAATCTATTCGGTATTTACTATAATCCAAGCCGAATTATATTTTTAGAATATTCATTCGATATAATTACTTTATCAAAATTACAAGTAATATACAAAAAAACGGCTACAAAGCAAATGCTTTATAGCCGTTTTCATAAACTTTATTATTTTTTAGCTACAATATGGATTGGGTTGCCAAGTAATACTTCAGCAGCTTCCATTGTAATTTCACCTAATGTTGGGTGAGCATGGATTGTTAACGCGATATCTTCAGCAGTCATACCGCCTTCAATTGCTAAGCCCATTTCAGCGATCATATCTGATGCACCAGCACCTACGATTTGAGCACCGATTAATAAGCCATCTTCTTTACGCGCAACAAGCTTCACGAAACCTTCTGTTTGGTTTAATGCAAGTGCACGACCATTTGCTGCGAATGGGAATTTCGCTGCAGTGTATTCAATGCCTTCAGCTTTCGCTTCATCTTCATTATAACCAACTGTTGCCATTTCTGGATCTGTGAAGCATACAGCAGGAATAGCTAAATAATCAACGATTGATTTTTCACCAGCGATTGCTTCAGCAGCAACTTTACCTTCGTAAGATGCTTTATGAGCAAGTTGAGGACCAGCTACAATATCACCAATTGCATAGATGTTTGGAATATTTGTACGACATTGTTTGTCAACATTGATAAGACCACGTTCACCGAATTCAATACCGATTTCAGCAAGGCCCATTTCATCTGTATTTGGACGACGACCTACAGTTACTAATACATAGTCAGCTTCAACTTTTTTCTCTTCTCCGCCAACTTCATATGTTACTACTACGCCGTTTTCTGTTTCTTCAACGCCTTTTGCAGATGCGTTTACTTCCATTTCAACGCCTTTCTTTTTAAGGCCTTTTTTCACGATTTGTGTCATTTGTTTTTCGAAACCAGCTAAGATATCTTTTCCGCCTTCGATAATTGTTACTTGTGAGCCAAGATTAGCATAAGCTGAACCTAACTCTGTACCAATATAACCTCCACCGATAACGACTAATTTACCTGGTACTTCTTGTAAAGAAAGTGCGCCAGTAGAATTTAGTACGCGATCAGAGAATTTGAATGTTGGAATTTCAACTGGACGAGAACCTGTTGCGATAATTACATTGTTAAATGTGTAAGTTTGAGCAGATTCACCATTGATGATACGCACTGAATGAGCGTCAACGAAATAAGCTTCACCTTGTACAATTTCAACTTTATTACCTTTAAGTAAGCCTTCAACACCGCCAGTTAATTTTTTAACAACGCTGTCTTTAAATGCTTGTGCTTTTGAGAAGTCTAATTTCACGTCAGAAGCGATGATACCCATGTCATCTGAATGTTTAGCATGCTCAAAACGGTGACCTACTGAAATTAATGCTTTTGATGGGATACAACCTACGTTTAAGCACACACCACCAAGTACATTTTTTTCAACGATTGTTACTTTTTGGCCAGTTTGAGCTGCACGGATTGCTGCTACATATCCTCCAGGACCTGAACCAATGACAAGAGTATCTGTTTCGATTGGAAAATCTCCTACTACCATTTTTGTTACGCCTCCATTAATAATAATTCTGGTTCACTTAACAAACGCTTTAAGTGATTTAAAGCATTTTGCGCAGTGGCTCCATCAATCATACGATGATCAAAGCTCAATGATAATGCTAACACAGGTGCGGCTACAATTTCACCATTTTTTATTACAGGTTTTTCTGATATTCGACCAATACCTAGAATTGCTACTTCAGGATGATTAATTACCGGAGTAAACCATTGTCCTCCTGCAGAGCCGATATTCGTAATCGACATTGAAGCGCCCTTCATTTCATGTGGTGCAAGTTTGCCTTCACGTGCTTTAGTCGCTAATTCATTAATCTCATTTGATACTGCAAAAACAGATTTACGATCTGCGTGCTTAATAACTGGTACTAACAAGCCTTTTTCTGTATCTGCTGCAATACCAATATTATAATAATGCTTCTGAATAATCTCTTGTGTTGCATCATCTAATGAGCGGTTAAATTCTGGGAATTCGCGTAAAGTTGAAATAAGCGCTTTAACTACGTATGGTAAGTACGTTAATTTGACACCTTTTTCAGCAGCGATATCTTTGAATTTTTTGCGATGTGCTACTAGAGCTGTTACATCGACTTCATCCATTAGTGTAACATGTGGAGCCGTTTGTTTCGAGTGAACCATCGCTTTTGCAATCGCTTTTCGAATGCCCGACATTTTCTCACGTGTTTCCGGGAATTCACCTTCAAGGACTACTGGTGCAGCTGGTGCAGTAGTTTCTTGCTGAACAGCTTCTTCATTAGCCACTGTTGCTACTTCAACCTCTACAGCGCCTCCACCTTTTAGGAAATTCTCAATATCTTGTTTTAAAATACGGCCATTTTTGCCTGTACCTTTAACTTCACGAATATTAACATCATGCTCTCGTGCAAATTTACGTACTGAAGGCATTGCGATGACACGCTTATTGTCATCAGCTACGGTTACAGCTTCAGTCTTTTCAGTAGCTTTTTCTGGAGCCTGCTCATCTTTAACAGGTGCCTTCTCTACTTTCTGACCAGACTCAGCTGTTGCTTGAACTTGAGCCTCTGTTTTCGCTTCAGCATGGTCATCACCTTTTAGCTTTAAGTCTTCATAGCCAGGTGCATCAAAGCGGATTAAGACATCACCAACAACCGCTACTGTACCTTCTCCTACTAAAACTTCCTCTACTTTCCCTTCAACCGGAGAAGGGATTTCTACTACCGCTTTGTCATTTTGTACTTCACAAAGAATATCATCTTCTTTTACTGTATCTCCAGCTTTAACGAACCATTTCACGATTTCGCCTTCGTGAATACCCTCGCCTATGTCTGGTAATCTAAATTCAAATGCCATGTGTACCCATCCTTTCTATATTACCGTCGTTTAGAAGCTACATTAGAATGTTAAAACTTTTTTCGCTGTTTCCATTACATCTTTATAGTTTGGTAACCAAACACCTTCAGCTTGTGGGAATGGGTACACAGTATCAGGTGCAGCCACACGAAGTACAGGTGCTTCTAAGCTTAAAATCGCGCGTTCTGTAATTTCAGCCACAACATTTGCAGCAATACCTGCTTGTTTTTGAGCCTCTTGTACAACGATTGCACGACCTGTTTTTTCAACTGACGCGATAATTGTTTCAATATCAATTGGTTGGATTGTACGTAAATCAATAACTTCTACAGAGTGACCTTCTTTTTCTAGTTCTTCTGCAGCTTTTAAGCTTTCGTGAACCATCAAACCATAGGCAATAATTGTTAGATCTTTACCTTCACGTTTTACATCCGCTTTACCTAGTGGAATTTCGTATGCTTCCTCTGGTACCTCTTCACGGAATGAACGATATAATTTTAAATGCTCTAAGAAAATTACTGGGTTATCATTTCGAATAGATGAAATCAGTAAGCCTTTCGCATCGTACGGTGTAGACGGTACAACAACCGTTAACCCTGGTTGTGCTGTCATTAAACTCTCTAAGCTATCTGAGTGCATTTCTGGTGTATGTACACCACCACCAAATGGAGAGCGGATTGTTACTGGCGCATTATAGACACCACCGCTACGATAGCTCATACGTGCTAATTGACCACTAATTGAATCCATTACTTCATAAACAAAGCCAAAGAACTGAATTTCAGGAACTGGACGGAAACCTTGAAGAGAAAGTCCGACTGCTAAGCCACCAATACCTGACTCTGCTAATGGAGTATCGAAAACGCGGTCAACACCGAATTCTTTTTGTAGGCCTTCAGTTGCGCGGAATACCCCACCATTGACACCTACATCTTCCCCGAATACAAGAACGTTTTCATCGTTCTTTAATTCTGTGCGAAGTGCATCTGTAATTGCTTGAATCATTGTCATTTGTGCCATAGGTTATTTCGACTCCTTCTCTTTATAGATTTCATATTGTTCTTTTAAATTTGATGGCATTTCGCCTTTATACATGTTTTCCATTAACTGTGTTACTTTTTGTTTTGGAGCAGCATCGGCTTTCTTGATTGCCTCTTTAATTTCTTCTTTTGCACGCTCAATAACAGCCTCTTCTTTTTGCTCATCCCATAAACCTTTCGCTTCTAGATATTTACGGAAGCGTACAAGAGGGTCTTTTTGCGCCCATTCAGTATCTGTATCCGATGTACGGTAACGCGTTGGGTCATCCCCCGCCATTGTATGAGGACCATAGCGATAGCACAGTGTTTCAATTAAAGTTGGACCTTCGCCATTAACTGCGCGCTCACGTGCATCACGTGTTGCTACGTAAACTGCTAGCGCATCCATTCCATCAACTAAAATACTTGGTAAGCCTGCTGCTACACCTTTTTGAGCAATTGTTTTCGCAGCTGTTTGTAATTCACGAGGTGTTGAAATTGCATATTGGTTATTTTGTACAATGAAGATTGCTGGTGATTTAAACGCACCTGCAAAGTTAATGCCTTCATAGAAATCCCCTTGCGATGAACCACCATCACCTGTATAAGTGACAGCCACAGCCTTTTTACCACGTTTTTGAATACCAAGTGCTACACCTGCAGCTTGAATATATTGTGCACCGATAATGATTTGAGGTGCTAATACGTTTACCCCTTCAGGAACTTGATTTCCCATAAAATGACCACGTGAGAATAAAAACGCTTTATCTAAAGGTAAACCATGCCATACGATTTGTGGTACATCACGGTAACCTGGTAAAATCCAGTCTTCTTTTTCTAATGCAAAGTGTGAAGCAAGTTGTGAAGCTTCTTGCCCAGCCGTTGGTGCATAGAAGCCTAATCGACCTTGACGGTTAAGAGAAATGGAACGTTGGTCTAAAATACGTGTATAAACCATACGCGTCATTAACTCAACTAGCTCCTCATCAGATAACTTTGGGTCTGCCTCGTCATTTATAATTTCGCCTTCTTCATTCAAAATTTGAAACATTTCAAATTTATCTTCTATTTCAGTTAGCGTTTGTTTAGCGTCAAAAATATTATTGTTTTTCTTGCCCATTTGTCACATCTCCCTTTCAGCTGTATTAAAATAAATCACCATTTCAACTAGTACAACTTATTCTTTGCACTCAGTATACTGAATAAAATACTGTCGGTCAATCATATAATTCGCGTGTAAACAAAGATTTTTTCTAACATAACAAATAAATAAACCTGTCCCACACTGTACCACCAATAAAGAAAAACTGTATTATAACACCTTGTCGAAAGTACACAATTATTCAGTTCCCCTACATGATTACCAATAGTAGAATGCCCAGTTCTAGACAATCTAATAGCTTTAGAAAAATTTTTAAGTATATTCAAATAAGGTCTTTTTTCATGTGATTGTTTTAAGACGTGGTGTATACTTATAAGTAAGCACCACAAAGTTGAAAGGAAGATTTATATATGATTTTAATGGATGATATTATTCGCGAAGGTCATCCGACTTTACGCACAAAAGCCGAGGAGGTCAAATTCCCTTTAACTGATGAAGTAAGACAGCTTGCAGAAGACATGCTTCAATATTTAATATACAGCCAAGATCCTGAAATGGCAGATAAATATAATTTACGCGGCGGTATTGGATTAGCTGCCAATCAAGTAAATAGTCTACATCGAATGTTTGCCCTTCATTTGCCTGATGACAATGGCGAACAATTAAGTTTTGTAGCGATCAACCCAAAAATCGTTAGCCACTCTGTAGAAAACTCATACCTTGCAGCGGGTGAGGGCTGCCTTTCTGTAGACCGCAATGTCCCAGGCTATGTACCACGTCATGCTCGTGTTACAGTTAAATTTAAAACAATTGACGGCGAAGAGAAGAAAATGCGACTTAAAGGCTTACCTGCTATAGCCTTCCAACACGAATTAGACCACCTGAACGGCATTATGTTTTACGATCGCATCAATGAAAAAAATCCATTTGCGGAAATTCCAGATTCTACACCATACGAGCGCGATTAGGAGCACAGAACGAAAGCAAACCCCTGCAGTTACTATAAACTGCGGGGTCTACTTTTTTACAAGCTCGTTTCGATCTTCTACCCATCATTTTCAACTTTATTTTTATGATATTTCTATCCCTTGTTCTAAACGTTCATTTATTTTTTCCAGCAGTACAGGCAGCTCTTCCATTGTTTGAATCGTATAATGCGCACCTGTTTCTTTAAATACTCGTGCTGTTTTTTCAATAGTTACTTGCTGCTCTTCTTCAGATAAAGCCATAAACTCTTCTTCAGATAACCCCATCTCAGAGCTTCCAACAATAACACCAACAGCCCAGACCCCTGCATTTAAAGCCTCTCGAATATCTGAAGTTGTATCTCCAACCTTCACAACTTGCTTCGTCGCCTCAATACCTAATGCCTCCATATTTTTAAAAATCATATATGGGTACGGACGTCCTTTATCTTCTACTTGAGTAGGCGTTACTAAAAAATCAGGTGCATATCCTTTTGCCGCTGCATATTGAGTCACTACCCCCATCATAGCGTCTGTATATCCCGTCGTAGAGCCAACACGAATACCCTCTTCCCTTAATCGATGCACCGTTTCTTTCACATGCTGAATCGGATCTGTGTAAGTAGCTAACGATTCCATTAGCTTTGATTCAAACTGCCTATATAAAGCTAGGACATCCTGTTCCGTAAAATCTCGGCCATATTTTCGGTTCCATACCTCACGAATTCTAGGCATTTTGAGCATTGTACGAATATGATCGATTTTCAGCATTCCCATTGGTTTACGCGCTTCCTCTAGCGTTACCTTGATTCCCGCATCTTCAAAAACCGTCAAGAAAACATTCACAGGAGCAAAGCAACCAAAATCAACGGTTGTACCTGCCCAATCAAAAATAACACCTTTAACCTTCATTACTCATCACCGCCATATAATTTTCGATAACCTTACATAATGTAGTCATATCATCTTCATGAATATCCCCAATATTGCCAATTCGGAATGTATCCACATCTGTTAATTTCCCTGGATAAATAACAAAACCTGATTTTTTCATCGCACCATAGAAATGCTCGAAGGAAAACCCTTCATAAGGGAATAAAAACGTTGTAATAATAGGTGATTGTAGCTCCTCTGAAATATAGGCATTAAACCCAAGTGCTGTTAAACGAGAGCGAAGTATATGATTATTATTCGCATATCGTGCGTAGCGAGCATGTATTCCACCTTCTTCTGCGAGCTCCTCTAATGCCTTCGCAAAAGCTGCCACTACATGTGTAGGTGATGTAAAACGCCATTTTCCATCTAGTTTCATCACTTCCCACTGATTATATAAATCTAACGCAACGCTTCTCGCTTGCCCTTTGCACTTTTCTAACTCCTCTATTCTTGCAATAACAAACCCGAACCCCGGCACCCCCTGGATACATTTATTGGCACTGCTAATTAAATAATCAATCCCTAATGCCGATACATCCATCGGTACGCCACCAAAGCTACTCATTGCATCAACGATAAACGTTTTGTTCAACTTTTTCACGACGCTTCCTATTTCAGCAATAGGATTTAAAATCCCAGTTGTCGTTTCACAATGTACAACTGCAACATGTGTTATTGTTGAATCATTTTCCAACAGCACTTTAACTTCGAATGGAGACGGTTGTTCATTATAAGGAACACTATAGACCGAATGCTGTAGCTTAAGCACTTTGGCCATTTCTACAATGCGTTCACCGTAAGCACCATTTGTGATAATAAGGACTTTATCTCCCTCACCAATTGCCGTTGTTAACACAGATTCTACAACAAAACTACCACTTCCCTGCATAAGAACAGTTGTATAATTTGTTTCTTTCACTTGCGCTAACTCTAAAAGCTGCTTACGTATTGTTTGCGTGACATTTTTATAATCATCGTCCCAAGTGCAACGATCCTTTAACATCACTTGTTTTACTGTTTTTGTTGTCGTTAATGGTCCTGGTGTTAATAATTTATAGTTGTTCATAAAATTAATAGCTCCTTATCGTTGTGCTTCTTTAAAGAACGCTTGATGTTTTTCTAATAAATCTACCGATAATGTTGTGTCCCATTTCTTTAAATATTTAGGAACAAACTCTTCATTTACTTGTTCACCTTCATAAAGAGCTACTGGATATTGCTTCAATAAATCGGGGCGGGCCTCCGTTGCTATTACTTTGGCTATTTCGCGCGCTAACGCTTCATCCCCCTCTTTATCTACCACAGCCACTGATTCTGTTAATGTAAAGTTACCTTCCTTTGGATCGATGTAATCAATCGGCAACCCTTCTTTTTTAGCATCGATAGCCTGAATACGTAGACCAAACCCTACAGCTACCTCGCCCGTTTTTACTTTTTTAATTGGTCCAGAACCTGAACTTTCAATATGTGGTCCAGCATTTTTGATTAAATCAGCTAATATTTGTTTACCTTCTTTTTCTCCATACTCATTAATAATTGCTTGTACTAACAACCAACCTGTTGAAGAGTCAAGAATATTAGGAAATGACAATAAATCTTTATAGGCAGGGTTTGTTAAATCCTTTATAGATGTTGGAACTGGCAAATCTTTTTGTTTTAACAAATCCGTATTGATAAAAATCGAGCCGATATTCCCTAAAATCGGTAACGCATATGTAGAGCCACCATCTAGAGGCTTTAAATCAGAAGATAAATCTACAAACATTGACTGAGATTTTTGCGCACTTTCAATAAAATAAGAAGCCGTTGTAACGACATCCGCCTCAATGTCTTTCCCCTCCGCCATTATTTTCCCACCCAGTTCAGAAGTTCCGAATGATTGGATTAAATATTTACCTTCGTAACCCTTTTTATCTAATGTTGCTTCCATTACTTGAATGGCTTCATCATCCGCATTTGAATAAATAATGACTTGATCTTTCGAACCCGCTTCCGCTCCTCCACAAGCAGCTAAAACGATTGCAGAGCTAACTGTACCTAACATCATTACCGTTGATTTTTTCATCTTTATGCTCCTTTGTTTTTTCTTTAGGTGTTGCTATATAATCACAACCTAATTTCACAATGAGGTTTGTGCATAAAATAAAAATCGATAGGACAAAAATATCTGTATACTTCGCAAAATGTTGAAGTTCTTTTATACGTGTCGATACAAGCATCGTTTTCGTACTGACAAGGAAAATCACCCCACTAACAGTCACCATAGCGTTTAAAAAATAATAGCTAAACATTTGATAAATCGTAGGCCTGATATTCGGCAATATAACGCGAATAACCGTTTTTAACCACGAATCTTTTAATAGTTCCGCCGTTACTTCCCATGTCGGATCCATTTTTTGCAATGAATTTTTCGCCATTAAATATGGTGTTGCAAAGAAGTGAACAATATTACACGCAATAATGATAAGGAAAGTCCCTTTTAAGGTACTTCCGTTAAAGAAAAACAAATAAGAAAGACCAAGTACCATGCCTGGCACAGTATTCGTAATCATCGAAGCAAAATCTAAGCTTTTCTTCCCTTTAAGTGGCGTTCGTACATTTAATAGAGCGGCTACAAATGCTACACCTACACCTAAAACAGCTGTCAAAACAGCAACAATTAGTGAATTCATATAGACTTGCTTCAAGCCTTGTTCAGCTAAAACGTTTTTCACATGCTCTAAAGTAAAGTCGAAATCATATGGATAGCCCTTGGTAAAAGGTACTATAAATATTGTTGAAAACATGATTAACACTGAACCTACACAGACAAATGAGAAAACAGTAAATAGCAAATCACGTAACCGATGAACAACGAGGTCACTTTTAGAAACTTGCTTATATTGAAAATTAAATCGTTCTAAAATAGTTAACATAACAACTCCAAGTACAGCAGGTACTAACATTAAAATCGAAATCACTGCACCCCTCTCGAAATGTACAATGGAGCCAAGCATTGCTTGATATAGCTCAGTTGCAATAACTTTGTAGCCTCCACCAACTGACGCGGGGATCCCGAAATCTGTAAAGCTTAAAACAAACGATAATATAAATGCCCCACCAATCGCCCCTAGCATCGGTCGCAATACTGTATGATAAAATCTTCGTAATGGACGATCATGCATCAGCATGGAAACTAGCAGAAAACGTTTATCAATGTATTGCATAGAATTTTGCATTAATATAAAGGCAACAGGTAATGTATAAAGTACATAACCAATTAACAAACCGTTAAATCCATATACCGTAAACAAGGGCTGACCAAATATCTTCGTAATAATCCCTTGATTGCCAAAGGTATAAATTAGTACAAAACCATATGTAATGGTCGGTAAAAGCATCGGCAACGTAATACCAACTTGGACAAGCTTTTTCGTAGAGCGGTGCATCGTTGTAAAATGCACAGCATAGGCCAATAAAAAAGCTAAAATTGTCGTAATCAAAGCCGCTACTAAAGAGACTTGAAAACTATTTAAAAACGCATCATGAATCTCTACATTTTGCAATGTTTCCACATAGTTTTGAATAGTGATGGCCTTCCCCTTTTTTAAAGACTGCCAAAACATATAAAGTAACGGAACAATTAAAAAGAATACAAAAAAGAAAAGAATCGGCAGAAAAATCAATTTCATCATTTTATTTGTTTTAAGCATAAGATTCTCCAAATAGCTGATAAATGTTATGACGTTTTATATGAAGCTGCCTTAATATAAAATCTTCAACAAATTGGTTTTCCGGTGTATTTACTATTTCTTGCGGCGTTCCAAATTGCGAAACAGTTCCTTCATTAATAATTAACACTTTATCCGATAGTGTGAGAGCCTCCTCTGGATCATGAGTTACAATGATTGTCGTTAAATTAAATTGGCGAGCAATGGATTGAATACGTTCCTTAATCGATTCTTTTATTACTCCATCAAGCGCACTTAACGGTTCATCCAACAATAAAATTTTAGGTTGCATCACAAGTGTTCTAGCTATAGAGACACGCTGTTTTTGTCCACCTGACAATTCATGAATCTTTTTATGTAAATGTGGAGTCAGTTCTAAAAAGTCTATATATTCCTGAACCTCCGCTTTTGACATTCCTTCTTTTTTATTTTTTAAACCATACACGATGTTGTCATACGCATTTAAATGTGGAAACAATGCAAAGTCCTGAAAAACAATATTAAACCCTCGATCTCGCATTGATTGTTTCGATATATCTTGTCCATTGAAAAAAAGCTGTCCATTCGTTTGTTTTGTAAGACCTAAAATAATATTGAGTAAAGTTGTTTTTCCACAGCCACTCGGTCCTAGTAAAGAAACTATTTCACCAGATTGAATGCTTAAATTTATATTCTCTATAACTTTTTTATTTTTATAGTTTTTCGAGATATTTTTTAGTTCTAACAAATCCTTCACCTCTCTTTAGTTCTTAGTTTTAGTTTAGGGGCAATTTGTAAAGGAAATTACGGATTTGTGTAAATGTTGAGTAAATTATGACTAAGTGTTGACAAAGTTATGAGTGTTTTGAGTAAATAATAAGGAGAGGTGATGAAATGTATACAATAGAAAGGCAACAGCTTATTTTGCAATTTGTACGGAAACATAAGGTAGTAAAATTAGTAACACTAACAAATGAGTTCAACGTATCCATGGAAACAATCCGTCGTGATACTCAACAACTTGTTCAAGAAAAGAAAATCGAGAAGTTTTATGGCGGTGTAAAATATATTGAACCTGTTGAGGGATTGATTGATCACAGACTTCATGAACAGCTACCAGAAAAAATCGCTATTGCAAAAGCATGTGCTTCTTTAGTACAAGACGGGGAATGTATTTTTATAGATAGCGGAACAACCACATACCAAATGACACCATTTTTATTAGAGAAAGAAAAATTAACTGTCATTACAAACTCACTTCCAGTAGCCTTTGATTTAATTGGCTCCAATATCGAAGTGATTATCCTCGGTGGTAAAATTCGACATTCCGAAAAATCTGTAACGTCTAATGATTTCCTCTTCCGCTTCGATCACCTTAATATTAATAAAGCTTTTATTTGTGCTAGTGGCGTATCGATTGAAAAAGGAATTTCCGATTTCAATTTAGAAGAGGCTATTACCCGGAAACAAATTATAAATATTTCTCAAACTGTCTTTGTAGCAGCAGACTCTTCAAAATTTAACAAAGATGTCGCCATTCAAGTTTGTCCAGTAAATGAGGTAGATATGATTATTACTGATTACGCTCTACCAGAAGACACGATCAATCATTTCACGGATAAAGGTGTACAACTAAAAATAGTAAAAACAAACATTAAAGACACTGAATAATTTACTAAATACAAAAGCAACTAGTTGTAAGAATTGATTAACAACTAGTTGCTTCTTTAGTTTCTTTTTTCAATCACTTATGCCTACAGATGTCTTTTGCGCGAAAGCAGAGCGGCAGCGACAATAGGATGTAGGTCAATTAACCTAAAATCCTTTATTAACGCGCCGGAGGCTTTACTTATTTCAGCGGATGTTTGGACCCCGCTGAAATAAGTTAGATAATATTTAATTGGCGCATGATTTTAGCAAGACCATCCTCGTCCACATGCTCTGCAACATGAGTAGCAACAGCCTTCACTCTCTCATGTCCATTCCCCATCGCCACGCCAGTCCCAACAGCTTGCAACATTTCAATATCGTTGAGGCCATCCCCAAAAGCAATCGCATCATTTAACGTCAGCCCTATCTTCTCAAGGACCTTTTCAATACCAGCAGCCTTCGAGCCTCCCTTCGGTAAAATATCACAAGAATAGTGATGCCAGCGTACAAACTGCACGTTTGGAAATGCCTTACGATATAAATGTTCATCTTTTTCTTCCATAAAAATAAGTGTTTGATAGACATCGTTCTGCATATAATAAGTTGAGTCTATAGTTGGATACTCGTATTTCAATGTATTTAGACTTTCTACTATCATATCGTTATTTCCTACAGATGCAATCATACGCTTGTCGTCTAAAAATACTACAGGTTCATTTCGCGCTTCACCAAAGGCAATGATTTTGGCTAGTTCATCTTTTCCAACACCATTTGCATAGATAACCTCACCACGATAAACAACATATTGTCCGTTAAATGTCACATACGTATTAATATCTAGCTCTTCTAGTAAGGATTGAATCATGAAAGGTGCACGTCCAGTTGCAATCGCTATCTCATATCCATTACGACGAGCTTCAAGAAGTGCCTCTTTCGCAGAAGCCGGTAATATTTTCTCACTATTATAAAGTGTACCATCTACATCAAAAAATAATATTTTCTTCATCTTATAGTCCCCTTCATTATGTATTATTCTGCAAGGTTAATGACTTTACAGAGGCAATATTTTTTATTATAATGATCCTAAGGAGTGATGTGCCATGTTGAAGAAATTCAAACGTAAATTGTTGAAGCAACTTCGCGGCATACTCGGAAAAAAATCAATTGCCTAACATTTGCCCTTCATTATTTGAAGGGCTTTTCTTTATTTTAGAGTAACTGCGTGATAATATAAAGGAAATGCATTTATTTGGCTATGTGCAACCACTGTCTCATTGCTTAATTCAATTACACCTTGTTGTAATTACGTCTGGATTGTAACACTGAGAATACAAGAACTTCAAACGCCTAATTTCTTCTTTTGCTTGCTAGAAATTTGCTGTTTTTTCTTGTAGTACGTGTGTGGTATTAGTCAAAGGTGCAAGAAAATTGTACGCAATTAAAGGAGAGCAAACTATGATTTACAAAGTTTATTATCAAGAAAAAGCAAATGAAATTCCAGTTCGCGAAAACACTAAAAGTCTATACCTAGAAGCTGCTTCAGAACGCGAAGTACGTGAAAAGCTAAAAGACCGAAACTACAACATCGAGTTCGTTCAATTGCTTGAAGGTAACTATTTAGTCTACGAACAAGCAAGCCCGAACTTTATCTTGGAGGAAATTTAACAAACATGAAGTTTGTTAAAAATGACCAAGCAGCTGTTTTCGCGCTCGGCGGACTGGGCGAAATCGGCAAAAACACTTACGGCGTTCAATTTCAAGATGAAATCATTTTAATTGATGCTGGAATTAAATTCCCAGAAGACGACTTACTCGGTATTGATTACGTTATTCCGGATTATACGTATTTAGTACGCAACGTTGACAAAATTAAAGGATTATTTATTACACATGGACATGAAGACCATATCGGTGGTATTCCCTACTTATTACGTCAAGTAAATGTCCCTGTCTATGGCGGTAAGCTTGCACTTGGTTTATTACGCAATAAGTTAGACGAGCATGGCTTACTACGTACAACAAAGCTTATCGAAATTAAAGAAGAAGATGTTATAAAGTTCAGAAAAACATCTGTTAGCTTCTTTAGAACAACACATAGTATTCCAGATGCTTACGGAATCGTTGTAAAAACACCACCTGGTAACATCGTGCATACAGGTGACTTTAAATTTGACTTTACACCTGTAGGAGAGCCAGCTAACTTAACAAAAATGGCTGAAATCGGCCGTGATGGCGTACTGTGCTTACTTTCAGATAGTACGAATGCAGAAAAGCCGAACTTCACAATGTCAGAGCGTACAGTTGGTAAAAGTATCGATGAAATTTTCCGTAAGGTTGATAGTCGTATTATTTTCGCAACTTTCGCATCTAACATTCACCGTTTACAGCAAGCAACAGATGCTGCAATAAAATACGGAAGAAAAATTGCTGTCTTCGGACGTTCAATGGATAATGCCATTACAATTGGTCGTGAACTAGGCTATATTAATGCACCAAAGGATACATTTATTGATGCCCAAAGCATTAATCGTCTTCCTGCCAATGAAGTAATGATATTATGTACAGGCTCTCAAGGTGAACCAATGGCTGCTCTTTCTCGTATTGCCAATGGTACACATCGTCAAATCCAAATCCAGCCTGGTGACACAGTTGTCTTCTCTTCTTCACCAGTACCAGGAAATACAGTAAGTGTAAACAAGATCATCAACTTACTTTTCCGTGCAGGGGCAGAAGTTATACATGGTGCACTAAATAATATCCATACTTCTGGTCACGGTTCACAGGAAGAACAAAAATTGATGTTGCGCTTAATGAAGCCTAAATTCTTTATGCCAATTCACGGTGAATTCCGTATGTTGAAAATGCATACTCATCTAGCAGAAGATTGTGATGTTCCGCTTGATAATACATTCGTCATGGAGAATGGTGACGTGCTAGCATTAAGTGCCAACGAAGCACATGTAGCAGGTCGTATTCCTTCAGGAGACGTTTATATTGATGGCAATGGTATCGGAGATATCGGTAATATCGTATTACGCGATCGACGCATTCTTTCTGAAGAAGGTTTAGTGATCGTTGTTGTAAGTGTGGATATGGAAAACCAAAAAATCGTTTCCGGTCCAGACATTATTTCACGAGGCTTTGTTTACATGCGTGAGTCAGGTACGATGATTAATGAAGCACAAAAAATGCTAAACCGTCACCTAAACGAGACCATTAAAGGCAAAACTCCTCAATGGACTGAGCTAAAAAATGAAATTACCGACGTTTTAGGACCATATTTATTTGAAAAAACAAAACGTCGCCCTATGATTTTACCGATCATTATGGAGGTTTAACATCATTAAAAAACTACGCAAAATTGCGTAGTTTTTTTATTTTCATTTTTTTGGAACCTCTTTGCTCTTTTTTTCGTATATAGTATGACGACTCTAAAACCATTTCAAACGACAATGAATTAGAGTAACACAAGAATGGCTACATAAATGGAATTATATCCCTATTTTAACACTATCAGAAACCCTGCCCACACTTCTAGTCACCTAGACTATTTCTTAATTGCCGCTAACACTTCAAGTTTTCTTACAGTATTCTTTAATCTTAACTAATTTCGCAGTGTCATAACTTTAACTATCGTTACAGACAGATAAGGATCGCTCACCCGTCTTAGAGTGTGCAATCCTATCCTTATGTCTACATATTAAAGTATTTAGCTATTACATAAGCAATCCAACGATAATCTGGCTGCAAGCGTATGTTTTCAATTAAACCTTTTATAATCGGTTTACTATAGGTTGGATTTTCGACTTGTTCTTTTAATAATTCTAGAGACTCGCGTTCTATAGTGTCTATTAAGCCATCTAGATGTTGTTCGATTAATTCTAGCAAAGATTCCTTTGAAAATTCTTCATTACAAGGTTTTGCTGTTAATTGAACGAGTTCTTCGGTCATAAATGGAATCGTTGTATACCTTGCAAGAATTTCCGTCTTTTCAGCTAGAGATTTAGACAATTGATCTAAATCGAGTGGTATATCAGAAAAAATAAAAAGTTCTGAATAACTTTTCATGAATCCTTTTATGCAATACATAACATCATATTTTGTTTCGTCGAGTTCATCCTGATATAGTTGCTCAAGCATATAGATAATCGACTTAGACATCTCAACATCATAGGCAATTATTTTCTGAAACAATTCTTTTTTTGTAAGAAGTACTTTCTCATTAAAAAACACACGGGCAGATGCAGCATGTTTTTTAAAAGCTTGAAAAATACTTTTGTAAAATTCAACTAAAATGATATCTTTACTAAGTGAACTTCTGACTACTTGGTCAACGTCAGTGACAAACTGTTGTAGATAATTCTCTACCATTGAAATTAGAAGCTCGTCTTTTGTTTTGAAAGATAAATAAAATGCGCCTTTTGAAATCCCACATCGTTCTGTAATTTGCTGTACAGATGTAGCTTCAAAGCCTTGTTCTGAGAATAGCTCCAACGCTTTCTCCATAATAAGTTGCTTTTTTAACATACTTTAAATTCTCTCCTAATGTGTTTCATTGACAAATGACCGATTAGTCATTAGTATATATAACGAAATCTAGTTAGTCAATAAAGGGTAGGTGTGAAGGTGAAAGGTTTAGTTAATTTCGTATTGAAAAACAAATTGGCAGTGTGGTTATTAACAATTATCATCACTGTCTCTGGTATTTATTCAGGTACAAAAATGAAAATGGAATCCATACCTGACATTTCTATACCATATTTAATTGTAATGGGTGTTTATCCTGGTGCAACACCTGAACAGGTAATGAATGAGCTTTCCATACCATTTGAAAAATCAATTGAAAGCTTAGAAGATGTAAAAGCAGTTTACTCATCATCCTCTTCAAACGTAGCACAAGTTCAAGTGGAATATGACTATGGAATTGATATGGATGAGAAAAAACGCCAATTAGAGTCCGCTTTAGAAGGTATAAAATTACCTGAAGGTGCTCAAAAACCAACAGTTATGGCAATTAGCATGAATATGATGCCTGTTGTCGCTTTATCGGTTAGTAGCTCTAAGGAAGATATTGTCGGATTAACGTCAACAGTAGAAAACATTCTACTTCCTAAAATCGAAAAAATTGATGGCGTTGCTTCAGCAACTATCAACGGTCAGCACATTAATGAAGTATCATTTAAATATGATAAAGCAAAAATGGCTGCTCTTGGCTTAACAGAGGATTCAGTCAAGCAAATGATTCAAGCAAGTGATATGTCGCTTTCACTTGGTTTATATCAATTTACTGTAGGTGAACAGGCCGTTTCAGTAGACGGTAAAGTTAAATCTATCGATGAGTTAAAAGACTTATTGATTCCAGTTACACCTTCAGCTACAAATCCTTCTCCATTCGTTCGCTTAGGCGATATTGCAACGATTGAAGTCGAAGGTAAAGTACAATCCGTATCACGTACAAACGGCAAAGATGCGATTGCGATTCAAATCGTTAAAGCTCAAGATGCCAATACGGTAAAAGTCGTAAATGCAGTGAAAGATTTAATGAAAGACGAAGAAAAATCATTAGACGGCCTAAAAGTGGATATCTCACTTGACCAAGGTAAACCGATTGAAGATTCAGTGTTCACAATGATTGAAAAAGCAGTATTCGGTGGTGCCATTGCCGTATTAATTATTTTACTATTTTTACGTGATTTCAAATCAACAATTATTTCGATTATTTCTATCCCAGTTTCAGTATTCATGGCATTACTACTATTAAACTGGATGGATATCACATTAAACATTATGACTCTCGGCGCGATAACCGTGGCGATTGGTCGTGTAATTGATGACTCCATTGTAGTTGTTGAAAATATTTATCGACGTATCCATTTAAAAGATGAAAAACTAACAGGTCGCGCTCTTATTCGTGAAGCGACAATTGAAATGTTCAAACCAATCCTTTCTTCTACATTAGTAACCGTAGCAGTATTCGCCCCACTAATGTTTGTAGGCGGTATGGTCGGTGAATTATTCATGCCGTTTGCGTTAACAATGTCGTTTGCGCTAGGTGCTTCATTAATAGTGGCGATTACAATTGTTCCAGCTTTATCTCACTTCCTATTCCGTAAAAAAATATACGGTGAGAAAAAAGAAAGTCAACATAAAGAAGTTGGTAAACTAGCTCTTTGGTATAAAGGTGTACTAGCAAAATCATTAAATCATAAAATCATTACATCAGTTATAGCGATTGTACTGCTTGTTGGTTCTCTTGCTTTAACACCACTTATTGGCTTCAGTTTCATGGGCTCACAAGAAGATAAGGTTATGTACTTAACGTACACTCCTGGTACAGGCGAGCTAATGAAAGATACAGAAGCAAATGTTGCAAAAGTAGAAAAAGAATTAATGAAACGTAAAGACGTTAATATTTTACAAGTTTCGATCAATGACCCTAAACATGTTGATCCTTCGGCAATGATGATGGGTGGCGGTGCTGGTGGTGCCTTAATGTACCTCATCTTCGATCCAGATATGAAGGACTTCCCTGAAGCACGTAAAGAAGTTGAAGATTATGTAACTAACATCGGTCAATCAGGTGAATGGAAATCTCAAAACTTCTCATCAATGTCATCGTCTTCAAATGCAGTAAGTTACACATTATATAGTGAAGATTTAGATAAGCTTCGTAAAGCAGTGAAACAAGTAGAAGGCGCACTAAAAGAAGTTGATGGTTTAGAAGAAATTAAGTCTGATACTGAAGATCCATTTGTTGAGAATACCTTAAAAGTAGATCAAAAAAATGTTCTACAATACGGTTTAACTACTGCTCAAATTGTAATGGCTTTAAATCAAAATACATCACCAGAAGTTCTAACTAAAGTTCAGTATGATGGTGAAGATATTGATGTTATTGTACAGCATGAAGAAAAAGCTGCTGCTAAATCTCTTGATGATGTATTAGCTACTAAAATCCAAACAGCTTTAGGCACAACAATGACAATCGGTGAGTTAGTAAAAGTAGAAGAAGGCACTACATTAAACTCATTATCTCGCTCAAAAGGTGAATACTTCGCAAAAGTTTCTGGTACGATTATCGGTGACGATATTTCAAAAGCTACTTCAGCTGCTGATAAAAAAATCGATAAATTAGATTTACCTAAAGGTGTAACGACTGGCGTTGGAGGCGTTGCTGCAGACATGCAAGAAACGTTCACACAGCTTGGAATTGCTATGTTAGCTGCGATCGCGATTGTTTACTTCATCCTAGTAGTAACATTCGGTGAAGGTTTAGCACCATTCGCTATTCTGTTCTCCCTACCATTCGCAGTAATTGGTGCATTTGTCGGATTATTCGTCACAGGTCAAACAATTTCTGTTTCTGTTATGATGGGACTATTAATGCTAATCGGTATCGTTGTAACAAACGCCATCGTATTAGTAGACCGCATTATTCATATGGAACGTGACGGACTTGCAATGCGCGAGGCCATTTTAGAGGCTGGTGCAACTCGTTTACGTCCAATCCTAATGACTGCCATAGCAACAATCGGTGCGATGATTCCAATGGCACTTGGTAATGGTGGCAGTGGTCTAATTTCAAAAGACCTAGCAATTACAGTAATCGGTGGTCTACTATCTTCAACTTTATTAACATTAGTAGTTGTACCAATCGTTTATGAAATGCTATCTAAAATGTTAAAGAAAAACCGAAAAGACGTTAAAGATAATTAATAAACACATGTAAAAAGGGCGCTCCATTAAAGGAGGCCCTTTTTTCTATGTTTTGAAGAAACACTATTGTCTATGACTCATTAGCATAACGTGAGGTTGATTTCCGTTACGGTTGAGCGCTTTCCTGGTAGCTTCCGATGAGCCGCTCTAGTTGCTGCTATCGCTTCGCTTTCGCACAGAAAACATCCATTGCATTTCGGGCCAACAGATGTCGCGAAAGCGTAGTGCAACGAAGCGACAGCAACAGCACAATGTTGGTCACGAAGGCTTTATCACAGGGCGTGATGGTTTTAGCCTTCATTCCTCTATCGCTTATCCCCAAGGCGTCGCCCAACCTCCATTCCAATCAAATGTAAATCCCTTAATAGTACATTGCTTTAATTTTTTAATTTTTCTCCCTTTAACCTTAAAATATCCCCTCTCAAACTGTAATGAATAGCTTCACAAGAATTTATAAATTTGGTTATAATTAGATAAACTTTAATGATTACACAAAATGAAGGGGGAGTTTTGTGAGCAATAACATTTTTAAACAAGCACCACCTGTTTTAAAAACAGCACGATTAACGTTAAGGCCGATCTCATTAAATGATTTAGAAGCAATATTCAACTACACTTCAAGTGAAAATGTAGCACGCTATGTTACATGGGAACCCCATAAGAGTTTAGACGAAACAAAAGAGTTTATTGAATTAGTTTTAAGTGACTATAAACAAGATAATCACCTATTATGGGGCATCGAATTTGAGCAAAATTTAATTGGCACTATCGATTTTGTTTCTATTACTGACAAGCATAAATGTGCGGAGATAGGCTATGTTCTATCTGAAGATAATTGGCATAAAGGGATAACGACTGAAGCAGCTAAAAAACTAATCGACTTTGGCTTTAACGAATTAGGATTAGTGCAAATTCAAGCGCGATGCTTTGAAGGGAATATTGGATCCCAAAAAGTAATGGAGAAATCAGGGATGCTTTTTGAGGGGATTTTACGAAAAAGTATGTTTGTTAAGGGGAATCATCAAAATGTTAAAATGTATGCTATTACAGATAATGACTATGTTAAATCATAATTGGACTAAGCCCTGCAAAAAATCAGCAGGGCTTATTTTATTTATAACCATTGCTCAATACAATAGACTTTTTTAGCCGTTGCATCTAATCTTACTTGTTTTCCTATAGCAATTGGATGCATCGGATGTGTATGACATATATCGAATTCTGCTAAAATCGGAATATCAATGCCGTCTAACTGTTCAAGCAGTATTTCATATGGTTTACGTCCAGTCTCCAAATCATCATAGCGTTCATGCTTGCCTAAAATAATGCCACTTATTTTTTCAAATACTCCGTGTAATTTCAGCATCGCAAAATTTTTCTCAACGATAGCTGTATTTTTAGCGCAATCTTCTATTAATAAGATATCTCCATCATGAATTTTCGGGAAATAAGAAGTACCAATAAATCCATACATAGCATTTACATTGCCACCAATTAATCTACCTTCAGCAACTCCTTCTTGAACCGTCAACCATTCATTCTTATATAACTTTTTTTCCACCGTTTTTTCTAACCAATTGACGGGTTCATCTGACCAATATGTAGGCATTGGAATTTCGTAAGGTAATGATTGTGACTTAAAGAAGTAGTTCTCGAAGAATTGATATGTATCATTGACTAATGGTTCAAATTCCCCAAAGGAAGGAACTAATGCTGGACCGTAATATGTTGTAATTCCTGTTTTTGCGTAAAGTGCCAGTAAAATTGCCGTTGCATCAGAGTAACCAACGACGATTTTTGGATTGCTTCGAAATGCCTCATAATCAATATATGGCAGCATACTATTTGAATTTGTACCACCGATTGTCGACATGATGATGGGGACGTTTGGATTTCGTAATAATTTATTTAACTCTTCAGCACGCTCTCTAGGAGTGCCAGAGCGATAAATATCGGATTTACCAGTTAGACTTCCTTCAATTAAGTTTATATTTCTTTGTTCTAGGAAAGCTTTTGCACGCTTATATCGAGAAAGGGCACTGACGGATGCTGGCGATGATGGTGAAAAAATTCCGATATTAATACTTCTAGTGTTTCTTCTAGAATTCATATACACACACCCTTTATATTACAATAATTTTGACATAAAATATTCATCAATGTACTCACCATCAACATATAAGGAATGTCTCTTGGTTCCCTCAATTTCAAATCCCATTTTTTTATATAAAGCAACACCTACAGTATTGTTCGCCATTACTGTTAGTTCCAAGCGATGCATACCCTTTCCTTTTGCCCAATCGTCAAGGTGACTAAATAATGCCGTACCTATTTTCCGGCCTCTATAATCACTATGGATACCTATGACAATATAGGCTCGATGTGAAACTCTAGATGGCATATTATTACCCTGAACAATTAAATAACCAACTACTTTCTTTTCTATTTCAGCTATCAATAAAGCAGAATGGCTGTTATTGTGAATATTCTCAATAAATTTAGTAAATTGTTCAGTCTCTAACTTTCGTTCACCTGGCCCGAATAACATTAAATTAGACTCTTCCGCATTTTTTATGACAGCTATGATCTGTTCAGCATCTTCACGTTTTGCCTCTCTTATTAACATTTTCATCGAACTCCTTTCTTTATCAGTTATGGCTTGGCATTCTATTTCAGCGGATGTGTGGCACCCGCTGAAATAAGTTAAAATTTAGTGACATGTATCATCAAGTCTTTTGTGTTCATCTTGAATTTCAATTATTACAAAGCGCTAATGGAAAATCAAATATAAAATTACAATTTTTTCATAAACTTTATTTCATCATAAATCAATCAGCGATTTCGGTTCACTTATCAGCGATGTTTACTTTTATCAGCGATTCTGGCTCTTTTATCAGCGATGTTTACTACTTTATCAGCGATTCTGACTCTTTCAAGTTTTAGCGGCGTTCCTTGCTTGGTTAGCGGCGGAATTTCGTGTTTTAGCGGCGTTCTTCCTTTGGTTAGCGGCGAAACTCACACTTTTAGCGGCGAATTCCAACATAAGCTGGACAATTTGACAAAACTAAAGTCCGAGTTGAAGAACATTGTATAGAATTTTACACAATATTAAGGACTTGACTCTCTTTTATCAGCGATGTTTGATGCTTTATCAGCGATTCTGACTCTTTTATCAGCGATGCCCTGCGTTCCGGTCCTTATCATTTTTCTGACTATAAAAATTCATAAAAAAGATGCATCGCAAAGTAATTTTGCAATGCATCTTTTTTGTATTGGCTTGCGACGAATGCGTTTCATTATGCTGACAGCACAACTTCTTAAATTCACACTCTTCTTTATAGTAAAAACTTAGTTACTTATTTTCTCTTTTTACCAATTAATAACGTGACCTGTGCCATTGTAAATGGCAGTGAGGATTTCTTTCGATATGCTATATACTTTGGCTCCCAAAAATCTGCATATTTTAATTTAAAGTTTCTTAATCCTTTAAAATGATAGAAGTACTGCCCATGTAAAAATATTTGTGCTGCAATTTTTTCACTTAAAAAGGAATACCTAGACTGTCCGACATTTGACAATGGCGACATCCCCATGTTAAAAACACGGTAGCCTTCTGCTTTTGCCCATTCAAAGAGCGATAGGAATATGAAATCCATCGTTCCAGATGGCGCTCCCGGTTTAAAACGCATGAGATCTACTGAGAGTCTTTCGCCATTATCGTACATTGGCATGAGACTAGCAAAGCCAATAACTCCTTCTGCTCCACGTAAAACGGCAATGTTTGAAGTGTTTAAATAGTGTTCATTAAAAAAGCCAAGAGAAAAGCCTTTTTCTGACCTTCCCTGCAACCATTTCGTTGATACTTCTTGCAATTCATTCATTAATTCCGTTGAGTAAGGAGGGCTTACTATTTCAACTGTAAAATTTTCCCGTTCAAATTTATTTTTTACCGCTCGACGTCCCTTCATTCCCTTACCAGCAAGTGTAAACTTATCCAAATCTACAAAAGCTTCTTCACCAAGCTTAAAAAAACTATACCCATGCTCATGTAAAGAAGGGAAAATTTTATTGTTAATTTCATAAAAGACTGGTGTATAACCATGCTTATCTGCCAATTCTAAAAACTCCTGAATAGCTGATAAAAAATCAGATTCATCTCCCACTGGATCTCCCAGTACAACAATCTTATCGGCATATATTTGATAAGAAAATAAAACTGTACCTTGTTTATTCCAATGTATAAATTTGTCATGTAAAAAAATTAAATGTGAATACTCCGTCCCTTTATAGGTCATCAAATGATCTTTAATTCGCTCTTCTTGCTCACTTGATAAAAGCTTTTCCATTTTCTTAGGTGCACGGATAAAATAACCTATATAAAAAATGACAATTGCTATTAAAATGCCTATTACTGCACTATAAAATAGGTCTCGGTAATCCGTAATGATATATTCCTGCAAAGCGACTGGAATATGAATTTTGGAAGTAGGTAAATTCACATAACCAATCAATACATACATCGCTGTAATGATTGTCACTGCAGCAAGATCAATCAAAACGATTCCCCATGTCAGAACGTTACTTTCACGGTAAAATTGTTTTTTTGAGGCAATTAACAGCCCTGCGACAATCAGTAAAAAAATAGCTTCTTCATAATCCAAGCCTTTAAAAATTGAAAATAGTGCAGAACTACTTAGCACAATGAGGCAAAGCTGATAGGCCCTTTTCACTTTATATTTAATCCCTCTACATAAACCTAAGAGAATAAAGCCAGCTGCAACAGTCATTTGATGAGAGACATGCATAATCGGCGAAGATAAAAATTCCTGAGCTATTTTTAGTCGACTTAAAATACCCGGCACCGAAGCTGATAGCAATAATACAATGCCAGAGAAAAATACCAATATCGTTAATAACATGTGACTCAGCTTCTGAAGAACGACATTTGGCAAGTCATCCCATGATTGATTCCAACGTTCCCAATATTCTTTTACAAATAAAAGAGAAGAAACTAAAAATGGAAGCACAAAGTAACCAACTCGATACAAAATTAATAGAAAAAGCACTTTTTCATCAGCGATTCCTAAACTTTGAGTCCCCCATAAAAAAACAAGGTCAAAAGAGCCCACTCCGCCAGGAATCATACTGACAATACCCGCACAGGAGGCAATTAAAAATATGGGAATTAAATCGGATAATTCTATTGGGATCTTCAAAATAAAAGTTAATATCCAGATAACTAAAAAGACTGCAACCCATTCAGTTACGGAAGTGCCCATCAATTGAAGAGAGATCTTTGGCTTTATAGAACCTGCTTTTTTATTGCGAATGAGAAGCATAGCAATAAAAATCGGAACATATAGGCTGACAAGAATAACTGCTATCTTTAACCACCGTACTTCTTTTAGCAATGGGAAGTCCCAAAAGAATATATACATAATCCAAGTTAACAGCGAAATCCCTGTTAAATAAAAGAGTGTTACGGAGGCAATGCTTTTTAACAAGTCTTCCTTATCCTCTTTATATTTCGAATAGAAATAATTACGTAAAAAAACACCAACTAAACCACCAAAGCCAATAAGATTGGAGAAGGTATTTACAACAAAAGAATGATTCAGTAGAAGACGGTTGTTTATTTTTATTCCTAATATTTTCACTAAAATAACATCATAAAAAATCATCGGTGTAATGGCACAGAAGGTGATAAAAAGAATAAATAAGAGCTCCCATATCTGCAGTTCATTCACTTCTTTCCGAAGTAAATGAACATCTATCCCACTTATCGTTTGTAGAATTTCATAAATTGCTATTGCTAAAAGCGCTATTGGAAATAGAATTTTCAAAAATTTAAATAGTGACTCTTTTCGAACGTTGAACATGTGTGTTAAACCTACTCCCCATTAGCTTTCTAAAATCAATTATTTCTTTAATTCCCATAAAAAATCCTCCGAAAAATAACATACCATTATTGTAACGGATTCTCTGCTATATGTATCGTCAAGTTTACCTATCGGGATAAAGCATATTTTATTCACTCTATTAAGTCTATTTGCTGCATAATGTATTCATCAACCCTTCATATTCCCAAAATCTAATCCATACTTTGGTGAGAAAGCAAATGATACTTCCATATCCCTTTAGTTTCTAAGCTTTCCCTATAAAAGATGTATTAAACAACTTTATAAGACACTCATTCGGATTAAATATAATATCGATGGATAGGACGGCCCACATTTCCATATTGTATATCCACCTTTAATAGATTTTGTTTTTCTAAAAAATCCAAGTAACGTCGAGCTGTTACACGAGCCGTTCCAATATACATGGACACTTCTTCCGCTGATACGGCTTCGTTACTCTCTTGAATATAGGCAAGTACCTTGTCTAATGTCGCTCGGTTAAAACCCTTTGGTAGCTCGTCAATTATTATTGTCTCAGTGATCGGAGGAACAACTATTTGCTCAGGGATACGTTTCTGCATTAGATGATCCACATCATGCTGTGTTAGATCTTGCATACCACTTATTTTCTTTCTATACGCTTGATAATTCTTTAAAGTTTGTTCAATTCGTTCAAACGTAAAAGGTTTCATAATATAATCATAGACGCCTAGGTGTAATATTCTCTGTACAGTTGACATATCATTCGCAGCAGTTACGGCAATAACATCAACTGGAATATGTTCTTCGCGAATTTTTCCTAGCGTAATAATGCCATCCTGCTCTGGCATAAAAATATCCATAAAGACAAGTTCTGGATTTAGCTGCTTAATCTTCTCTATCCCTTCTATCCCATTGCCAGCATAGCCTATCAGTGAAAATCCTTTAATTTGCTCAATAAATTGCCTGTTCACTTCTCGTACCATTGGGTCATCTTCGATTAATAACACTTTTATTACATCCATCTACTCTTCTCCTAACTCAAATAAGATTAAGAAACTTGTCCCTTTCATAAATTCACTCACTACCTCAATATCACCATTACCTTTTCTTACTATTTCATGTATTAAATGCAAGCCGATACCGCGATTCTCACTTGCCTTTGTAGAAAATCCACTTTCAAACATACGAGCTTGCACCCCTTCAGACATCCCAATTCCATTATCAGAAACAGCAATTGCTAGCACACCGTCATGCTCATCTACAGAAATAGCTACATATTTATCATGCTTTGAAAGAACATTTAGTGCTTCAAAGGAATTTTCAATTAAATTTCCTAACAAGACGACAAAATCGTGGTGATCTAATAATGGTGGAAAGCGTTTAAAATGACTTTTTCGATCGATTTCTACTTGTATGCCTAATTCCTTACCATAACTAACTTTACTTAGCAATAATCCTGAAATATTTTCATTATGAAAGCGTTCATTCAAAAACTTCGTTAAAGAAGCTTCATTTTCGGTAGTAGCTGTCACGTATTCAAGTGCCTGCTTTGTATGTCCCAATTGCAGAAGTCCTGCAATAGTATGAAGCTTATTTTTATGCTCATGTGTTTGTACACGCAGTGCTTGAACAAATGCTTTAACACCTGTTACTTCTTCCGCAAGCTTTTTAACTGCTGTTAAATCTTTAAACATAGCAACTGCTCCAACTAGCTCGCCATTTACAATAATCGGGACACGATTACTCAAAATACTATGATGATTTATGTAGAGCTCTTGATTGTATACTGGTGTTGCTGTTTCAACAATTTCAGGCAATCGTGTGTCAGGCAAAACATCATAAATCTTTTCTCCGATACAATCCTCTATTTTTCTAGTAACTCCTAATATATCAGCTGCTTTTTCATTAAAAATTGTAATATTCATTCCTTTATCGACCGCTATAATGCCTTCATGCATAGCATTGAACGTTTCTGTTCGTTCCACATACATCTTGGCAATCTCATGGGGCTCAAGCCCAAACATTTGCTTTTTAATATGTCGGCCAAGTGTATATGCCCCCCAAATACTAAAAACAAGAGATATAAGAATAGTAATAAAAATTTCATGCTCATAATTTTGCAACATTTCTATAAAAGTTGGCATCGAATATCCTACAACGACAATGCCTACTTGTACTTTTTTGTCGTCAATAATAGGGACAAAAGCTCGAATCATTACACCCGCTTCCCCTTGCGCCTTCGTTACATAATAATGCTCACTAAAGGAAGCATTTAAATCCTGTGATTCACTACGCTTCCCTATTTCTTTATTAACTGGGTGAGATAGTTTAATACGATTCATATTCATTACAACGATATACTCTGCTTTATTAACAACACGAATTCCATCTACAATTTTGTTGACATTTTTCGCCGCTTCTTTAATATTGTCATTTTTCAAATGCATACTGATTTCTGGCACATTTGATACAGTCCGCGCAACGAGCATAGCACGCTGACTAAACTCCTTTTCTTGCTCAGTTAAGAGGTTTCCAAGTACAAAAATGCCACCAAGTAAAAAGGAGAATGCAATGATTAAAAATGTCACTAGCAGGATTTTACCGTTTACAGGCATTTTTATCATTTAATATTCCTTCCTTTCCAAATCTGAATGGGACATTTTTTACTCATGCTAAGAATGTCACTTCTATCAATGATATGCTTTTAAGATTATCTTCAAAAAAATCTTTTGACAACAGTTTTAGTTGACATAAGGAGGAGAAAGTCATGAACTTAATGAACAATATTACGAAAAATTGACATAAAACGAAATTTTCTATCATTAATTATTTTTGTATTATAACAACAGTAAGTTATTCACAGAGTATCATAACAGTTTAAGTTATTGAAAACACTACGTTTTATTTAAAATATGGATGAATGTACTTAATGAACGATATGTTTCTTATTTTCTAAATCTCTTTTCCCTTAAAGGATTCGCTATGATAATTCTAGTGAAAACGATATCAAAGAGAAAATTTAGAAAAGAGGTAGCATAAAGTGAAATTACTGAAAAATCTGACCGTTCAAGTTATAGCTGCAATTATTCTAGGGGTGATTGTTGGGGCTATCTTCCCTGAGTTTGGGGCAAGCCTTAAAATCCTGGCTGATTTATTCATTAAGCTAATTAAAATGTTAATCGCTCCTATTATCTTCTTAACAGTTGTAATCGGAATCGGTAGTATGGGAGATATGAAAAAAGTTGGAAAAATCGGTGGAAAAGCGTTACTGTATTTCGAAATTGTCTCTACCATTGCCTTAGCAATCGGTATTGCTGTTGCATTAATCGTTAGCCCTGGTACAGGTTTAGATACTTCTGGTGCTTCCGAAGCCGATATCTCAAAATATACAACTGCTGCAGCAGAGTCTGAGCAAGGCTTAGGTGCTTTCATCTCTAGCATTATTCCTGAAAACGTTGTAGGTGCACTTGCAACAGGACAATTACTTCCTGTGTTATTCTCTGCCATCTTGTTCGGCTTAGCTGCTGCTTCTATTGGCGCACCTGCAAAACCTGTCATCACATTTTTTGAACAAGTGGCAGAAATTTTCTTTAAAATCGTAAATATGGTGATGAAAATATCTCCAATAGGTGCTTTTGGTGCAATGGCCTATACAATTGGTAATTTTGGGTTGAAATCGTTAGCCAACTTAGGTCTATTAATGGCTGCAGTATATATTACAATGTTCATATTCGTAGTCCTTGTTTTAGGAATGATCGCAAAATTCTTCGGCTTCAACATTTTTAAATTTATCGCTTATATAAAAGAGGAGATTTTCTTAGTAATTGGTACTTCATCATCTGAATCTGCCTTGCCATCTATGATGCGTAAATTAGAAAATTTTGGTTGCTCTAAACAAGTTGTTGGATTAGTAGTACCAACCGGTTATTCCTTCAATCTTGATGGGACGTCCATCTACCTATCAATGGCTGCCTTATTTATTGCACAAGCATACGGAATGGAATTGACATGGATTCAAATCATTACACTTCTTGGGATTTTAATGATTACATCTAAAGGAGCCGCTGGTGTAACAGGTTCTGGTTTTATCACATTAGCAGCAACACTTGCTGCTTTCCCAATGATTCCAGTCGAAGGGATTGCGCTATTAATCGGTGTTGACCGTTTCATGTCTGAGGCACGTGCCGTAACAAATTTAATTGGTAACGGTGTAGCTTGTGTAGTCGTATCGAAATCGGAAAAGGAATTTGATGTAGAAATGCAAGAACGTGCACTTCAAGGAAAAAATACTATTGTGTCCTAAGAACAAATGCGCTAAAGCGATGGAGAGCCCGAAGTAAAAGTAAACGCTCCACTACTTCGCCCGAGGGATCGAGCGACCTCGTAGCACTTTAGCCTAGACGCTTACTATGTTCTAGTTTGTCCACAGGCAAAAAATCTAATTTTCCTTAACTACAAGGAAGGGTAGTGATCGCAGCTAGGCTGTTTTCACTACCCTTTTTTAAAAGTAAAAAAGTAAATCCCCCTAAAACCATTGAAACATTATGGTTTTAGGGGGAAAAGTGAAGGGTTTCGCATTGTAAGATGTATTCTTGTAAATAGACTATATTTTTATTTTTTTAATTGGTCATATAGTTGATCCATTGCCATTGAGTTCCCAAGAGCTGAATAGTCTAACCAAGGTTGATCTGAAACAACAAAAATTTGGCCCTTTTGAACAGCTTTTAGAGATTTCCATATAGATGATTCAGCAAGTTCTTTGTATACTTTTTCAGCTTCTTCGTTGCTATTTACTACAACAAATATAATATCTGCATCGTAATCACCAATAACTTCTTTTGATATCACTTGATAAGGCTCTTCTGTACCCATTTCTGTAATTCCTGTAGCAGGTTTAAGATTTAAGTCTTTAAATAATATTGGGCCCATTGGTCGTGCTGTTGAGAAAACACGTAATTCTTTATCTGTAACACGGATTGCCATTGCTGTTGCATCTTCACCATATTGTTTAGCAAGTAAAGATTTTACTTCCTCCGTTTTCTTTTCGTAATCTGCAATAAATTGTTTCGCTGATTCTTCTTTTTTGAATTTTTCTCCAAGTAATGTTAAATGATCACGCCATGTTCCTTCATCTAAGTTATATAGTTGAACGGGTGCAATTTTTTTGTAGTGTTCTAAATTCGCTGCTGCAAATTCTTCATCTGCAACGATAACATCTGGTTCGGAGGAAAGTAATGATTCCATATCAACATCTTTTGCAGGGCCATATTTTGTAGCTTCTGTTAAGTATGGAACTGCTTGTGGTAAAAAATCACCTAATGAACCGCCAACTACAGAACCAACGGGGGTAATATCTAGGGCAATTAAGTCATTTGTTAAGTGAATTGATAAAGAGCCAATACGTTGTTCTTCAACTACTTTCGTTGTTAAATTAGATGTTGTTGAATCTTCATTTCCACAAGCACCTAAAACTGCTGTTAATAGAGCTAAAGTTACTGGTAAATACCATTTTTTCATATTGTTATACACTCCTGTTGTTTTTTAATAGTAAATAAATAAAATAAGGTCCTCCAATGAAGGATACCAATATACCTGCTGGGATTGGGTTTGCTTCAAATAGAGAACGACCAATCGTATCAGAAAGTAGTAAAATGCCAGCGCCAATCAATGCAGATAAAGGTAGGTTGAGGCGATAGTCACTGCCAACTAATTGACGTGCCAAATGTGGCGCTAAAAGTCCTAAAAAGCTAATATTACCTACGATGGCTACTGAAACGCTTGATAACACCACAGCGAATATCAATGCGCTATTTTTTGTGCGCTTTACATTAATTCCCGTTGTTTGAGCGAATGCCTCTCCAACTTGTAAAAGGTTTAATCGATGCGCTAAGTGATAGGCAAGAAAACTAAATAGAGCAACCCATGGAATTAAAATAGAAACATGAATCCAATGGCGCCCCCAAATATTCCCAAGTAACCAACTAGCTGCAAAAGAATAAGTATCTTTACTTAAACGTAATGATAAAAATAGCGTTATTGCATTAAAAAGTGCCGATACAGCAATACCAATTAAAATCAATTTATTTGTATTGATACCGCCATTTTTTGATTTTGCTAAATAAACAATCAAAACGGCGGCCAAAGCACCACCTGAAAAGGCGAATAAAGGTATTAAAATTTCAGCATATAAAAATTTTTGACTGAAAAAGCTCATGAATATAATTAATCCACATGAAGCACCCGCATGGAGACCTAATAAACCAGTATCCGCTAAATGGTTGCCCGTATAGGATTGGAGTAATGATCCTGCCACAGCGATACCAGCACCACCGACTAATGCCATTAAGATGCGGGGTAATCGATACTCAAATAATACGAGTATACTATTATCCTGCCCTTGACCAAATAGGTTATTCACCACTTCTAGTAAAGAAAGTTGATAGCTTCCTGTGTTAATTGAAAAGAAAAATGTTAGAAAAATGAATATCAAAGTGATCGAGATGTATAAAAGAAATGGAATTCTTCGCTTTGGTGCCATTTAAGTTCCCTCCAGTTTCTTCGCTACAACTAGAAAAAATGGCACACCAATAAAGGCAATTAATATTCCTAATGCAAGCTCTTTAGGTGCAAAAATTATTCGAGCTGATAAATCAGCGATTACTACAAGTGTACTCCCTAATAAAGCACTTACTGGAATATTCCAACGGTAATCATGTCCAACAAATTTACGTGAAAGATGAGGGATAATTAGTCCAACAAAACTAATAGAACCACCGACTGCAACTCCAACACCACCAAGTAAAACGATAACCCCCATACTTGTGAATAGTAAGAACTTAATGTTAATACCTAAACTCGATGCCATTTCTTGCCCTGTACTTAAAATCGTTAATTGCTTACCAAGTAATGTTGCAATAATGATGGATACGATAACGATAGTAATCAATAAAGGAAGTTGCTTCCACGTAACACCTGCAACTCCACCTGCATACCAAAAAGCCAATTCTTGATTCAAATCAAAATAAATGGCAATACCAGAACTAATTGCATGTAGAAATGCAGCAATCACTGCCCCAGCAATTGTAAATGTTAAAAGGGAAAGATTCCCACGAGCGACTATACCGATTGAAAAGACAAGGAAGGTCGATAGTGCGGCCCCGATGAATGAAAAGAACGTAAGCCAACCGTAGGAAATCGCTGGATAAAATGCAAAACAGATAGTCACAAGAAGTACTGCCCCACCGTTGATCCCTAAAATGCCTATATCAGCAAGGGGATTACGTGTGATTGCTTGAATTACTGTACCAGCGACTGCGAAAGCAGCTCCAACAAATACGGCCCCTAACACTCGTGGTAATCGAACTTCATAAATGATCTGATGTAAGTTATCCTCTGAGTTGTATTGGAAAATGGATGTCCACACTGTGATAAAGGAAATATTTTTAGCCCCTATACTGATTGCAAAAATAATGGAAGCAAAACAGATAATTAAAAGTACGAATATCGTGATCCATTTGTGCCAAATTGTCATCTCATCACCTCTTATAAACTAGTGTCGTAAGATAGACAAATTGGTTTTTTAGTATAAGGATCTTCACTAATGACAGCATCTATTTGAAAAACCCGCTTTAAATTATCAGTAGTCATCACTTCATCAACGGTTCCAGCTTTTACGATTTGACCAGAATTCATTGAAATCATATAGTCTGAATATCTAGCTGCTAAATTTAAATCATGTAGTACCATAACAATTGTACGATTTTCTTCCACATTCAATTGTTTAAGAAGTTTCATTAAATCAAGTTGATGTGCAAGGTCCAAATAGGTTGTGGGCTCATCTAAATAAATAATGTCCGTTTGCTGAGCTAATGCTAAAGCGACCCAAACGCGTTGACGTTGCCCACCCGACAATGAATCAACAATAGAATTTTCTACGTCATTTAACTTGGTCTTGGAGATTGCCCAGTTAATAATTTCTTGATCTTGAGAGCTTAAAATACCGAAATTCCCTTGATGGGGATACCTTCCGTAAGCAATAAGTTCACGTACTGAAATGTTAGAAGGTGCAATCTGAGACTGCGGAAGTAATGCCATTTTTTTCGCTAAATCTTTTGTTTTATATGAGGTTAAAGCTTGTCCATCTAATAAAATTTGACCTTTGGAATAAGGCAATATTTTTGTTAGAGCCTTTAATAAAGTTGATTTCCCACAACCATTCGGTCCAATAATTGTTGAAATACTATTATCTGGAATATGTAATAATAGGTCTCTAAGAATAATATTTTTATCATATTTTACTTCGATGTCGTGTGCAGAAATTCGAAACAATTTGTTAGTCTCCTTTTACTGAGAATGATTATCATTATCGAATTGTATTCTATTTGCATTTTAAAGTCAATATAGCATTAAAAAATAAGTTATTTAAATATAAGTTAAATTAAACATCGTTTATTCATTTTCATCCACTTATAAAAGCGTTTAAATATAGCTGAGAAAGGTACATTCAGTTTATTCTGCTCTGAACTCTATTCTATTCTTTTCCTTCTAGAACCCCAAAAAACACCATTCATAAGTGGAATGGTGTTCACTGATACGGCAACGAATTATAAAAAGTTCGCTAAGATAAAAGGATTACAACACGAAACAGTCAATGAGCGACAAAAACAGCGTGTAAAGGAGGGAATTTACCACATTCAACACGTTAATAACTTTCATAATCGCTTGAAAAAGTGGATGGAGCGTTTTCAAGGAGTTGCGCAATGTTGGGGTGCTGTACTCTTTCAGCACCTTAACCCAGATGAACTCCAATTTCTTTATACTTTAAATTTAATAAGATTTTTGCTCGAAAGTGATCGAAGCGTCGAAAGCCATATGCATTCCGTTTCATCACTTTTGTTTTATTATTAATGCCTTCTAGAGCGCTGTAAATACCACTGTTGTTTCGGTGATAATTTAGATGCACGTTTATAAAATATATGACGCATACGTTTACACTTTGTGCGATTGTATTTATCCCATTCTTTTTGTACTTGTCGGTGCACTTCATCCATTGCCCAATAAATATAACGGCTAAAATGAAAGCGGTCTGCCACAATAACAGGTCGACCTAGCGCTTGACGAACAGCTGCTTTAAAACTTGGATTCATATCCATAACCACTATTTCAACATCGGCTCCATGCTGACTTAAGTAATTTTTTATTGTTTCTTTTTTACGATTCGGTAAAATATCGATCGGTTCGCGCGTCTCCGCATTCGCAATGATTAGCTGATACGTACCTGCATCTGTATCGCCTTTATACTCATCAATCGCAATCACTTTTGGTAAACGTACACCCTCTACTAATTGTTTATTCGCTACCTTTTTAAAACGGTGCTTAAAATTGTGTGATTACCCCAACAAATATTATAGAACCTTTTTTATTTAACATATTGTTCAAGCAAACGTTGCGTATTTGTTGATTGTTCAAGTGCTTTTTTCTCTTTTGCCCAATAAATCAAATATTGCTGATCCCCAACATTAAAAACCATCTGCTGTAATTCTTCACTGAGCTCAGAGCTAATCGCAACTTTTAAAATATCTACCTCATATAAAGGCTCTCCTTTAATTTCGTAGACAATATGATAAAGTGGTTTTTCTTCAAATATAGCTCGTTCTTTTTTGCTTAGTTTCTTAACATGGCTAAGCGGATAGTTTTCAATATAGGCTTTTGCATCTTGACCTGTTGCACTAAATAAAGATTGCTCTCCTTTAAATAGCTCGATTGCATCAATTTCTGCAGTGTGATCTAAAATACGAGAAATAGCCTCTTGCTCATTTTTGTCGCGAGATTGCCATGTAAAAGCGCCAATAAGAATAATTGCTGCAAATATAACTAGTTTCCATCTTCGTTTATTCATTTTTCATTACCCATTCAATGCCTTTTTGACAAAGCGGTTAATATCTACATCAGCCCCAATGACAAGCATAATATCTCCTAGCAAAATTTTATCACTCGCCTGCGGAGATACGATGATATCTGCACCACGCTTAAGACCTACAATATTAATCCCGTACTTTGCACGAATATCTAGATCCATAACAGAGTAACCTGCAATCGCATCATTGGCTTTAAGCTCCATAATCGAATGTTCATCCGAAAGCTCTAAGTAATCGAGCACTGTATTAGACAACATATTATTGGCAATACGTATCCCCATATCTCGCTCAGGATGCACGACAAAATCTGCGCCAATTTTACGCAGTACTTTTTCATGGTAATCATTCTGAGCTTTTACAGTAATCTGCTGAACACCAATTTCTTTTAAAATAATAGTCGTCAAAATACTAGCCTGAATATCTTCACCAATCGCTACGATAACATGCTCAAAATTACGAATACCTAATGAATTTAATACCGATTCATCCGTCGAATCTGCGATAACGGCCTGTGTGGCAATCGAAGCAAACTCGTCCACCCGCTCTGAGGAATGATCTATCGCCATAACTTGTGCGCCTTGACTCATTAGTTCGCGAACAATGCTTCCTCCAAAACGTCCAAGTCCAATGACAGCAAACTCTTTTTTCATCATTAAAAATCCCTCCGAAAACTACTATACCCTTATTGTAACGTATTCTTTGCTATATGTATCGTCAAAACAAGAGACTATTCTTCAATAAAAGACATCTCTAAGATAATCTTTGTAGGAATCCCCTGCTCCTATTCAAGAACACTAGGTTCTTTTTTATACTTGAGGTACTTCTTTGGACGTACGGTTTAATAACTTTTTCGTTCGGGTACTTCGAGAAGTGATCAAGTGAGAGACGAAACTGCTCAGCTTGCCCTAAAATGTGATCAGGGTAACCTCTTTTTCGCCCGGGTCACGCCTTAATTTGATCGGATTACTCCCTTTTTCGCTCGGGTCGGATTAGGAACGTTACACCCGATTTTTTCCCCAGGTAACTAGGATACTCTCCGATTCCCCTCCCGTATTTTTCAATAAAAAAGACGAGGAATACAATATCCCCGCCTCGTAATCTGCTCTTTTATGCGTTGCGCATTTCATCTAAAACACGATTCACACGTTTTTCTAGCATTTTCATACCGCTACCACCAGCTTGCATGTGACGAAGCTGACCATCTTTATCAAACACAAAATACGCTGGTACGTATTGGTTTTCAAATGCATCCGTTAGCTTTAATTCGCTATCCACAAAGATTGGTTGAACAATGTCATGCTCTGCTGCTACCGATTTGATGGTTTCTAAATTTGTATCTTCCTCAGAGCGTGGCATATGCACTGCAATAACGTTTAACTCATCTTTGTATTGATCACGGAAATTGTTCACATCTGGCATTGCCTCTTTACATAAATGGCAACTAACTGACCAGAAGTGGATTAATGTTGGTTTTTCGCCAACTAAATCCGCTTTTGTTACTTCACCATTTAACCAAGTCGTTGCGCCTACAAGTTCAGGCATTTGTTCACGAAGTTTCATAAAACATTCTCCTTTTTCTTTTTTCCTTTTTCTGGGATCGTTATCAAAACGTGTGGTTGATTTCCGTTCCGGCTGGGCGTTTTCCTGGGGGCGTCCTATAGCCGCTTTTGGTGGTGCCGCTACGTTAACACTACGCTTTCGCACAGAAAACATCCGCTTCGCTGCAGGGTCTCGGGCCAACACGACGTTGGTCACGAAGGCGTTATCACAGGATGTGATGCTCTTACCCTTCGTTCCCCTATCGCTAATCCCCGAGGAGTCGCCCAGTCTCCACTCCAATCAACTTATTTACATAGTAGCGTTTTAACAAAAGTCATCCGCAATTTTTGGTGATGAACCTTTTTCTATATCAAGTTTAAAAAAATCCCCACAAACTTGCTGTGGGGACTCTTTATTTTTAAATGATCAATTTCGCCAAACCTCGAATTCAGTTCAATGCCTGACATAAAAACTCTACTTAAATTATAGAGTTGCTTGACCTGGGCGCCAGTTTGCTGGGCAAAGACCACCAGTTTGTAAAGCTTGAAGTACACGTAAAGTTTCGTCTACATCACGGCCGATGTTGTTATCGAATACTGTTTGGTATTTTAATTCACCTTCTGGGTTGATGATGAATAAGCCGCGTAGTGCGATACCTTCTTCTTCAATTAATACACCATATTCTTGTGAAATTTGGTGATTTGTATCTGCTGCTAATGGGTATTTTAACTCACCAAGACCATTTTTAGTGCGGTCAGTGTTAATCCAAGCTAAGTGAGTGTGGATTGTATCAGTAGAAACACCGATTACTTCTGCATCTAAGTCTTCGAACTCATCGTAACGATCGCTCATTGCAGTGATTTCTGTTGGACATACGAAAGTGAAGTCCATTGGATAGAAGAAAAGAACTGTCCATTTGTCTTGTGCTTTAATGTCTTGTAACGATACTTTACCAAATGATTTGTCTGGAAGTACTGCTTCCATTGTAAAGTCAGGTGCTTGTTTACCTACCATGCGTTCTGCCATTATAAATCCCTCCGATTAAATATGTAGTGTATATATTCCATCCGCACCAGCGAACTCGTCTTCTACGATAACAGAGTAATCGTAGTTTTTCAAACAAGTAAACTTCACAAAAGTGCACATATTAAATTGTCTGACAAATTTCCGTCAAATCCCCAAATGGAATAGCTGCTACAGCCTATTTATTAGCTATTTTTAACATTTTTATTCTAGTTTAAACGAAATTTTTCTACGCTACATTTATGTATAATTTCTAAAAATTTCATCTACTTTTTTTTGCTAAAAAACGATTGCAAATTCTTTATTATTATGTATAATTGTAATGGTTTTAGTAAACTAAAAGTTTCGTTAAAGTAAACTTTGTATTTCAAAAGTTTATGATTGCTAAACTTCTTCTAGGAGGGAAAAGATGCAAATTGGAGCAAAAATCAAAGCGCTTCGTTTAAAAAAAGGTCTTACCCAAGAGGAACTTGGAGAACGCACAGATTTAAGTAAAGGGTATATCTCTCAATTAGAACGTGATCTAAATTCACCTTCCATTGAAACTCTTTTTTCATTATTAGAAGTTTTAGGGTCAACACCTAAAGAATTTTTCGATGATGAAGCACCTGAACAAAAGGTTGTATATACAGAAGAAGATCAATCCACTTATACAGACGAAGAAAAAAAATATGAAATTCAGTGGCTCATTCCTACTTCTAATGAAAAAGAAATGGAGCCTATTTTCTTGACACTTGCTGCTGATGGGGAATTCAAACAGTTTGAGCCCTCACTTTCAGAAACATTTATTTTTGTTGTTGAAGGGCGTATTCGTCTCGTTTTAGGAGATGAACAGTACATAGCGAGTAAAGGCAATGCTCTCTATTTTGACGCGACAGATCATCACCAAATTTTTAATGCACATGCTGATGAAACAAAAATTTTACTTGTCGCAACGGATTCATATTTATAGCTTAAGGAGGCGCATCTATGACAACGAATTCGATTATCCGCTTTGAAAATGTTTCAAAGTCCTATAATGACGGCACTGTCGTCTTAAAAAACATTAACTTGGAGCTAGAAAAGGGTAAATTCTATACACTGCTAGGTCCTTCTGGTTGTGGTAAAACAACTATTTTACGTATGATTGCTGGATTCACAGAACCGACTACAGGAGATATCTATTTTCATGATAAAAAAATCAACTCCATGCCAGCAAATGAACGCCAAGTAAATACTGTTTTTCAGGATTATGCGTTGTTCCCTCATTTAAACGTCTTTGAAAACGTCGCATTTGGACTTCGCATTAAAAAGCTTCCTGAAAGTGAAATTAAAAAACGTGTTGCTGAAGCATTAAAATTCGTTAACTTAGCAGGCTATGGCAATCGTGAAATTTCTGAAATGTCTGGTGGTCAACGTCAACGTGTGGCCATTGCTCGTGCGATTGTGAACGATCCTGAAGTAATTTTACTAGATGAGCCTCTTTCTGCTTTAGATTTAAAACTGCGTACAGAAATGCAGTATGAGCTACGAGAGTTACAACAACGCCTCGGGAAAACATTTGTATTTGTCACACACGATCAAGAAGAAGCACTTGCCATGAGTGATGAAATATTTGTTTTAAGTGAAGGTGAAATTCAACAATCTGGTACACCAGTAGATATTTATGATGAGCCAATTAACCGCTTCGTTGCTGATTTTATTGGTGAATCAAATATCGTTCCTGGCGTGATGATTGAAGATTTCAAAGTTGAATTTGCTAGTAAAGTTTTTGAATGTGTTGACCAAGGTATGAAGCCAAACGAAAAAATCGATATTGTCATTCGCCCTGAGGATTTAGAAATGACGACAATCGATAAAGGCAAACTTGTCGTTAAAGTTGATACTCAATTGTTCCGCGGGGTGCATTATGAATTATCTACGTACGACAAAGATGGGAATGAATGGCTCGTGCATTCATTGAAAAAAGCTGAAGTAGGGACAGAAATTGGTTTAGACTTTGATCCAGAAGCAATTCATGTAATGCGCTTAAATGAAACAGAAGAAGAATTCGATAAACGTTTAGAGGCGTACGGGGACGACGAAGATGCAAACTAAGACTTCGAAATCAGCTTTATTTCCTTATGTTTTATGGATTGCACTTTTTGTTATCATGCCGATTGCACTCGTTGTTTACTATTCCCTACTAGATATACATGGCAATTTCACGCTCGATAACTATAAAGCATTCTTTACTTCTGTCTATTTAAAAATGACATTAAGTTCATTCTGGTATGCGTTTTTAATTACGTTCTTTACGTTACTTGTTTCGTATCCAACAGCCTATTTTTTAACGAAGACGAAACATAAACAGCTTTGGCTTTTACTAATTATTATTCCTTCTTGGATTAATCTTTTGTTAAAAACATATGCCTTTATCGGGATTTTCGGCTTATACGGCCCAATAAATGCATTTATCGAAGTACTTGGTTTTGATCCAAAGCAAATGCTATTCACTGACCTTAGCTTTGTGTTCGTATCCGTTTATATTTTTATTCCATTTATGATTTTACCGATTTTCAACTCATTGGATCGTTTAAATCCGGCTCTTGTTTATGCCGCACGTGATTTAGGGGCATCGGCCTTTACTACGTTCCGTCGCGTTATATTGCCGTTAACAATGGACGGTGTTAAATCAGGTATTCAAGTTGTATTTATTCCTGCATTATCACTCTTCATGATCACTCGTTTAATTGCAGGAAACCGTGTCATTACACTTGGTACAGCTATTGAACAACAATTCCTTGTGACCCAAAACTGGGGAATGGGTTCAACAATTGCTGTGTTCTTAATTTTATTCATGGTCATCGTTATGTTAATTACAGGACAGAAAAAGGATAAAGGAGGTCGCATACGATGAAAAAACTATCTGCTACAGCAAGAGTGTATTTAGCGATTGTTTTTATCGTTTTGTATGCACCTATCTTCTATTTAATCTTCTATTCGTTCAATAGTGGCGGATCGATGAATAACTTTGAGTCCTTTACGTTAGAACATTATAAAGCGGTCTTTGAGGATTCACGTTTACTCGTCATTCTAATTAATACAGTGATCGTGGCATTACTCTCTGCATTGATTTCGACAATCATTGGGACACTAGGAGCAATTGGCATTGTCACTGTTAAAGATTCAAAAATGCGCAACACACTACTTTCTTTAAACAATGTGTTAATTGTGAGCCCGGATGTCATTATTGGAGCAAGCTTTTTAATTTTATTCACAATGGTTGGTATTAAATTAGGTTTTTCTTCTGTGTTAATAGCACATGTAGCGTTCAGTGTCCCAATTGTTGTACTAATGGTTTTACCTAAACTATTAGAAATGAATAAATCATTAATCGATGCTGCATTAGATTTAGGGGCAACGAAAAAAGATGTCATGATGCGTGTTATTTTACCGTATATTCAACCTGGTATTTTTGCAGGGTTCTTCCTTGCCTTAACATATTCTCTAGATGATTTTGCGGTAACGTTTTTCGTGACAGGTAACGGCTTTAGTACTTTATCTGTTGAAATTTATTCGATGGCACGTGCAGGTATTTCCTTAACAGTTAACGCTATTTCTGGGTTAGTATTCTTTGTAACGGTTATCGTCGTAGTTGGCTATTACTTCATTACAAGCCGCGCTAGTAAAAGAACGGGGGGAACTCAATGAAGCAATTAATTCAAGCAACAATCGCAATCCTTGTCGTTTCCGCCCTATTATTCTATACTGCTGACGCCCTAAGTGCCGGTGGTGGAAAAAGTGGTAAAGATACATTAACCATCTTTAACTGGGGAGAATATATTGACCCGGATTTGCTGAAGCAATTTGAAAAAGAAACAGGCATTCACGTCATCTATGAAACGTTTGATTCCAATGAAGCAATGATGACAAAAATTCAACAAGGTGGTACAGCTTACGATATCGCCGTACCTTCTGAATATATGATTGAAAAAATGAAGGAAGAAAACTTACTTATTCCTTTAGATAAAACGAAAATCCCTAATTTAAAAAATATTGATCCTTATTTTTTAGATTTACCATTTGATAAGAACAATAAATACTCTGTCCCATATTTCTGGGGAACAGTCGGCATTGTCTATAATCCAAAGCTCGTTGGAAATTTAGACTTCTCATCTTGGAAGGACTTATGGGATCCTTCATTAAAGCGTAAAGTCTTTTTAGTAGACGGTGCACGTGAGGTGATTGGTATGGGCTTAAACAGTCTTGGCTACTCTCTCAACTCTTTAGATAACCAGGAGCTACGTAAAGCTACTGATAAACTAATCACATTGGCGCCAAATGTTAAAGCCATTATCGGAGATGAAATTACACCGCTGATGGTTAATAATGAAGCCGCTGTGGCACTCACTTGGTCTGGTCAAGCAGCAGATATGTTGTCAGAAAATGAAGATTTGGACTTCGCTGTACCAAAAGAAGGCTCAAACTTATGGTTTGACAATATGGTTATCCCAAAAACATCAAAAAATATTGATGGCGCACATGCTTTCATTAATTTTATGTTGAAAGCTGAATCGGGTGCTAAAAACGCTGATTATGTAGGCTATTCTACTCCTAATATTGCAGCGATGAAGTTAATGGATAAAGAAGTTGTATCTGATAAGCGCTTCTATCCTTCTGAAGAACAACGTAAAACATTAGAAGTTTATAAAAACTTAGGTCCTGATTACTTAGGCAAATACAATGAGCTGTTCTTAGAATTTAAAATGAGTATTCGATAAACTATTTTACCCATTCAAAGCTGTTCTCACGTTACAAACGTTGAGAACAGCTTTTTTTCGTTTATCTGGAAGTAAGCTTCTGTGGAAAAACTAGCCGGCCGTATTTGAGAATCCGCATATCTTTCTAGTAAATCTCAGACTTATAGTCAATAGCAAACGTATAAGTCTTATGGTAGACTGTAGTATATTTGATTAAAGAAAGGGGTATTCGATGACCCAGCAGAAGTCTAATAAGGCGGCTTTGTATATTTTAATGTTTAATATGTTTATCGCAATGGGGAGTATCGGAATTATTATTCCTGTCATGCCTGAGTATTTAAAATTGTTTGGTGCCGCAGGACAAGTACTTGGCATGTTGATTGCAACGTTCGCCTTCGCACAATTCATATTTTCTCCAATTGCTGGGAATCTCTCCGATCAATACGGTCGTAAAAATCTCATTATTTTCGGTCTTATCGTAACAGGACTTGCACAAATTTGTTTCGGGCTTTCTACAGATGTGTGGATGCTCTTCCTGGCACGCTTTTTTGGTGGCCTTGGTTCCGCATTTGTGGCACCTCCTATAATGGCTTTTGTGGCAGACGTCACAACGTATGAGGAACGAGGAAAAGGTATGGGGATGATAGGGGCAGCAATGTCCTTTGGTTTTATGATCGGACCAGGTATCGGTGGATTCCTCTCAAAAGTTAGTTTGCATTTTCCATTTTATACCGCTGGGTTTGCAGCTATCTTAGCAGCTATTTTATCGTTCTTTTTATTGCCTGCTACAAAACCGAATGCAGCGAAAAAAGCGCAGAAGCAGGATAATCTTGCAAAGCAGATGGCCCGTTCAGTCCGAATGCCTTATTTTGTCATGCTAATTATCATGCTTGTATTCTCTTTCGGGATTGCTAACTTCCAAACAACATTATCATTATTTGTTACAGATAAGTTTAATTACACACCTACTGATATCGCCATTATATTAGTTATGGGTGGCGCTTTTGGTGTTGTTGTACAGATGTTTGTTATTACACCGCTGTTTAATCGCTTCGGCGAAATGAAAGTAGTGTTAGTCAATTTATTTATTGCATCCGTTTCGATTTTCTTAATATTATTCGCATCTGGATTTGCACTTATTTTGATTGTAGCGACCATCTTCTCTACAGCTACGACATTGATTCGTCCAGCTGTCAACACACTGATTTCAAAACTTGCTGAAAATGAACAAGGCTTTGCAGCTGGTCTGAACAATGCGTATATGAGTCTTGGTAATATGATTGGTCCAGCTTTAGCAGGTATATTATTCGATTGGAATATGAACAGTCCTTATATATTCGGGGCTATTATTTTAATGGCTTGCTTCTTCCTTGCCCTTATTTGGACAATGAAAAAAGCGCCACACCTTATGCATCCTGATACAAAATAGTCTGAAAAGTTATTGACTATTTTTAATAGTATGCTACATTATTAAGAGAAAAAATTAATTAAATTCTTACCACTAGGGGAGTCTTTAAAAGGCTGAGACGTATATGGTCATATACGGACCCTTTGAACCTGATCTAGTTCACACTAGCGGAGGGAAGTGTCGACACTTGCTTTTTTATTTGTAGATGCAAGGCCGCTTCCTGTTGTTTTTAGGAAGCGGCTTTTTGACGCTTTAGCGGCGATTCTCTCTGTTTTTGCGGCGGTATTAACATTTCAAAGGAGTGGAAATTATGTCAATTCGAAAATTAACAATCATGGCCATATTAGTAGCAATTGCCGTAGCTGGTTCTACCTTCGTTTCAATACCAACGGGAATTGCTCGTGCCTACCCTGTCCAGCATGCCATTAATGTTATCGGTGCTATCATTCTTGGACCAGTGCCTACTGTTATGGTCGCCTTTGTCACAGCTATTATTCGTATTTTAACAGGCACAGGCTCATTACTAGCTATTCCTGGCAGTGTTATTGGCGCTCTATGTGCAGCTCTTGCCTATAAATACAGCGGCAAGCAATGGCTTGCAGGTGTCGGTGAAATGTTTGGGACAGGTATCATTGCCTCACTTATCGCAGTACCTTACGCACATTTATTAATGGGGACATCCGTTGCTGCTTTATTTTTCATGCCAGCCTTTTTAACCTCAAGTACTATTGGTGCTGTCTTAGGTATAGTCGTTGCTAGCAATTTGCGGAAGAATACTATAAATCGTAAATCCTTTTTAGATAAAAATATTGTGAGATGAGTAATTTAACGGAATAAATTTGTGATTTATCGGAACAATTTCAGATTTTATCGGAATGTTTCATCTATTTATCGGAACAATTTAGGAAAAAACGATGGCTCATTACTATAAAGCAATGAACCATCGTTTTAACTTACTAAGATCGTTTTTTCATACCCTTTAATAGCTGGGCAACATTTGTGTCATCTTCCTGTATCTGTGTTCTCTCTACAGGCTGTTCTTTTTTCTTCGGCCTAGTTAAGAAGCGCCAACCAAAGCGTCGGATGGTAATATCAATAAAGAATAGCAACATCCCTGCTAATAAAAGCCATGTCGCAATATTTTGACGTTCTGCACCTTTTTTAGTAAATTCACGGAATACCTCGCTCGGTTCCTTCAAAACAGAGCCGCCTGTTTGCTTTGTTAGTGCTTCGATTAACTTATCATTCACTGGGCGTAATTCATACTCTGCACTATAAGGTACACTTAAGCCTGCCTGGTAAATGGTCTGATCTTCATCGGCAATGCGGAAGAAGATGAGTCCTGGTTCTGCTTGTACGACTGCTCGAACTTGTGATGCTGAAATTGTTTCAAGTTGTGTATCAAGTTCTTCACCAGCTTCATTGACAGCAACAATATCTAAGAACGCCGCTTCATTTGTTGGATCAGTGATGACAAATGAGCCGTCTGATTCTAGACGTACATCATAGGCAACATCATTATAACTTGGTAGCATTTTTGAAATAAGCGTTTGCCAAAAAGTGCCCCAATTTTGCCATCTTGCCCAGTCCCCTGTCCATTTTCCTGTCGAATCAGAAGTAAAGGCAAATGTTTTGCCAAGGCCATATTGCCATTCTGCTAGTACTGGATCCTCTTTCTCACTTTCTGCTATAACAGTAGCTCCCTGCTTTGCTGTTGTACCAATATAAGCATTCATTTTAGGTACACCATTCGCAAATAACGTATTCCAGCCAGCCGCATTAAATATAGTTGGATAGAATGGGTTATCCTCAATATATGTGCGTGAAATCATGGCAGTTTCACGAGATAAAATGGAGGGGATCGTCTGCTCATCAATAACATCGTAGAAACGCCCACTGCCCATCTCACTGAGTGCTTCAAGTAAGTTGGCATCAGCATCCTGACCAATTGCAACCGTTGATAGGGTTACGCCATTCTCTTTTCCTTGTGCAATTAAGTCCTCATAGTTACCTGGCTGAGACTGACCATCCGTTAATAGAATAATATGCTTACGCTGTAGCTTTAAATCAGCTAGATTTTCATAAGCTTTAGCTAGTGATCCATATATTTCGGTACCTCCCCCTGGCGTTACAGATAAAATTGTATCCACCGCATCTTCCTTATTGCCAAGTGGTCCTGTCTCAATAATTTCCCAAGGTCGATCATCAAAGGCTATAAACCCGAGCGTATCCTCATCTCGTAGCATTTCAACTGAACGAGCGGCCGCTTCTTTTGCAAGCTCTAGCTTTGCTCCAGACATACTTCCCGAGCGGTCAAGTACGATAACTAGCCCTAATGATGGCAATTGCTCCTTACCTTTAATCTCCATTTCAACAGGTAGTAAAGTTTCGATTGGTGTTTTAAAATAGCCACCTAAACCAAAGCTATTTTCGCCACCAACCATTGTAAAACCGACACCGAAATTTTTCACTGCTTGCTCAATGACATTCATTTTTGCCTCGCCTACTAAATGCCCTGGCACATTATCAAAAATGATGGCATTGTATTGTAAATAACTAGAAAGTTCATTTGGTAGACTTTTAGCATTTACAACATCATAGGCAATTGATTGTTTGCCTAGCGCCGCTGCAATTGGTGATGCCGTTTCATAGCCATTAACAATTAGTAAATGTGGCTCACTTTGCACCATCGTGACGCTTGTTAATTTATTATTTTCAAAAATTGCATCCTGCTCAACCTGCACGAGTGCCTCATATTTTACAAGCCCTTCAGCTGTTGCTGAATGTTTAAACGAAAATACATTCGAACCTTCTGTAAGTTCCACTGCTTCACGGTGAATAAGCTTATCGTTTTCGTATAGTAATAGCTCACCTTGTTCTGCTACAGTTGCATTTATTTCAGCGACTAACTGCTGCTGCTCACCAACATAAGCAACTTGTGGTGTAACAAAGCTTTTCATGGATACATCCTTCGCAACAGGTTGGTTAAACGGCATTACATCAACGCTAATATTTGACCCTTTAAACTTCGATGCAAATTCTAAGGCATCCCCTTTTGTTTCATTGCCATCCGTTAAGAGCACAAGTCGTGTCGCTTTTTTCGGATCTACAATACCTGAAGCGAGCTGTAGACTCTGTTCAATATTTGTTTGATCTGTTGCTTTTATAGCTGTAAACTTCGGCACTTCCTTTAAAAACTTCGATAAAATGGCTTCCGTTTGTAAAGTCGATGAAAAAGAATAAATCCCTGCAAGCTGTTCATCTTTTTTCGACTGTAAACTTTCCGCTATAAAATTGGACATCTCATCATCTGTACCATTCATTGAAGCAGAACGGTCCACTAAAAATAATACTTGTTCTTCCTTTACGGGCAATAAAATATAGGGCCCTGCAAGTGCAAAAACCAAACAGCATATAGCCACAATACGAATACCTAGTACGACGATATGGCTTTTTTTTAGTCGCTGACGTTCACGCCAATAGGTCCATCCAAAATACATAAGCAATGGAAGTAAAAGCAACAATGCTAATGGCATATCAATTCGTAAATCCACGACGTCGTTGCACCTCCCACTCTAAAACAAATAATACTAAGATGATAAGGATAAGCCAAGGTACGAACGATGTTTTCGATATTTCTTCCTTACCATTGTCTGGAAGCTCTCCAAGTGTATAGCTTGTCCCTTTTTCAATCACACGCTCTTGTGCTTGAAGCTGTACGATGAAGCGCTTTTCTTCATCATTTGAGCGAGCTGTATAAATTCCTGGCTTCATTGGTGCTGTTAATAGACCATTCGTAATAGACGATAAAAACTCATCTTCCTGCGAATATACACTCCACTCACCTTGCGTTAAAGCAACTGCACGTTGCTCATTTGGTGTAAAAATACCAAGTGAACCAATCGATGCTGAAAGCTCCTGTTCAGCACTCCATAAAAATAATGGGAATGAAGGATGCAACGGCCAATCTGTATCTGCAATATCAGCTAATACAACAATATCTCCTTCAGGTGAACGCTGAATAAATGGCTGGTCTCCAACTGATGCAATCGTTTTATAGTTGTCGAATCCAGGATATACAGTACTGACGTAAATATCTTTTAGCTCACTAAATGCAAACAATGCATCACTTGTTGTACTGATTTCCCCAGTAGCTTCAACCTTCTCAACATCATCCCGTCCAAATAATACAATTGGCTTGTCCATCTTTTCGAGTAGCGCCGTCTGATTTGTCACCACAGTGGCATCCAAATTGTCAGCCACTTGTGAAGATGGAACAATCTTCACGCTACTATTAATCGTTTGCAAACCTTTTTGAATGAGTTGATGCATACTTTGATCGACAACTACTTTTGAAGTAGCTGTTTGTAGCAATACAGGCTGTGAATTATCAACAGCATAATCGTCCTTAGCATCTATCTTAGCAGTCATAGTATCTTCTAATGGAAGGTCTTTGAATGTTTTTGTTATAGCTTCATTTGGAGGTAATACAACACTCTCCGCAACTATTTTCTTACCTTTAACATTGTCTATCGAAAGTGTTACATTTTGCTCTTGGTCCGTATCATTTTGTAACTGTACAAGCGCCATAGCAGATTGTCCATCTGTAGTAGCAGCAAAACGTGTCATTGCGATATTTGTTAAATCTTTTGCGGATCCTTTTACGATCCACTTCACCGTATCTTTTTCCATCGGTAATTGCTTTTTATCGAGCGAATCTGTAAAGACATAAATAGATGTTGGTGTATTACCGACAAAAGCCTGTGCCACATCTAAAGCTTTATTCATTTGTGCTGTTTCATATGTTACTTGTAACTCTTGAATAGCTTTTTCAATATCTTTAATCTTTGTTTCCTGCTGTAATATAGCTTTTGGCGTATTGCCTGTTGTAATGAGTGTCACAGGTCTTCCGTCAAGTTCATTAACCAATGACAGCATTTCTTTTTTATGTGTATCAAATGTTGACTGCTCTTTCCCTGCTAACATCGTTGCAGACGTGTCTACTATGAAAATCGTCTGCGCACCAACAATTGTTGACTTTTTAACATATGGATTCATTAATGCTAGTACGAGTAAAAGAAGAGCAAGTAGTTGCAAATAAAGCAGTGCGTTTTTTTGTAAGTGTTTTAAGTATGGTGACACACGGGTTTCTTGCATAATTTCCGACCAGAAAAGTGTGGAGGATACGGTTTGATCGGTATATTTTTTTCGAAAGAAATAATATAGAAGGACAATGACCGGGATGATGGCCGTCCAGCTAAAAAGTATTTGACTAAAGCCCAATACGGCTCACCTCACCTAATCCAATGTGCTTTTAATAATTGTTGGAAGATGGCATGCTGCAATCCATCCTCTACTTTAAGCTGTAATTGTCGAACACCGAAGCGCCGACAAATTGCTTCAAATTCCTCTTCATGTAAAAAACGTCTTGCCCTATATGTGTCCAGAACTTTAGAAGACATCGTAACATTTACATCTCTACCCGTTTCACGATCAAGTAAGCGTACGTCGCCCGTATACTCAGGTGCTATTTCTTCTTGCGTAATTATTTGCAAAATACGGACATCCCCCGCAAAGCGTGGTAGCCTTTTTAAAAGTTGCTCCCATTCATCGATTGGCTCAAGTCCGTCTGTCACAATAAATAGTACGGTACTATCTTTAGGCAATGCTTTGAAAGCTCCCTGTGCGAAGCTATTTGTATAAGTTGCTTGCTCAATCTCTGTGACCACCTGTAAAAAGGCGCGACGATACATGGCACCTTTACGACGAAACGGTGGCCTCACTTCATCCTGCAGGAAAGAAAAAGATAAGCGATCATCGCGACCGAGCACCATTAGACCAAGTGAGGCAACAATTTGCCGGGCAAAAGTCCATTTTGCTTGATCCCCCATAGATTTAGTTGTATCTAGCAAAATGTGTACGCGCATTTCTTGTTCATCTAAAAAACGTTTAATGAAGTATTTATCAGTTCTCGCAAAGACGTTCCAATCCACCTGACGTACATCATCACCTAAATGATATTCACGAAAATCTGAAAAATCGAGCGATGCCCCGAAGCGCTGCGAACGGTGCGAGCCCTTGTGCTGCCCACGTAATTTGGAGGCCGTTGCCACTTGGAAGCGACTGATTTTCGCTAACCAATCTTCGGGCAATAATAATTTTTGTGTCACCTGCTAACACCTTGCTGTACTTTTTCTAAAATGACATCAATCACATCGTCTGCTGTTTTACCTGAAGCCTCCCCTTCATAATTCAACAGCATTCGATGGCGTAACACTGGCTTAGCTACAGATTTAATATCCGCCACAGACACGTGGAAACGTCCATTCATAAGCGCTCTTGCCTTTGCTAATTTGATCAAACTTTGTAAACCTCGAGGGCCGCTACCATACATGGCATATTGCTTGACCTCATCAATGGCATCCACTCTCTCAGGATGAGTAGCCACAACAAGGTCCGTCGCAAATTCGAGCATTTCATCAGCAACGAGTACTTCCTTAACCATTTGCTGCGCTTCAATCAGTGCTTCTGTATCCATGATCTTTTGTAAACCAATTTCCTTAGCGCCTGTTGTACGCTTCATAATTTCCATTAGCTCACTTTTCTCAGGATACGACACAAGAATTTTACATAGGAAACGGTCCATTTGTGCTTCTGGTAACGGGTATGTTCCCTCCATCTCAATCGGGTTTTGTGTTGCTAATACGAAGAATGGTCTTGCCATCTTCTTTGTATCTCCTAAAATTGTTACAGTTTTTTCACCCATTGCTTCAAGCAGTGCACTTTGTGTTTTTGGTGTTGCTCGGTTAATCTCATCCGCTAATACCATTTGGCTAAAAATCGGACCAGGCTGGAACGTAAACTGCTGCTTGCCATCAACTGTGCGCTCAATCATGCTTGTCCCTGTAATATCCGCTGGCATTAAATCTGGTGTAAATTGAATTCGTGAAAATGATAAATCTAGTACTTCAGAAATTGTACGAATTAACATCGTTTTCCCTAAACCCGGTGGGCCCTCTAATAATGCATGTCCGTCAGCAAGGACTGCGTATAATGTATAATCAATGGCTTCCTCTTGGCCAACGATAAAGCGATGAATTTCTTCCTTCACTTGTTGTAATTTCGTACTCATTTCAACATATTGTTGCTCTGTAAATGCCATACCTTTTCCTCCTACTTAGACTCAATTGACGTGAAATAAGATTGCACGACATTTTGTAAATCTTTCGGTAATTGTAAACGCTCTGAGCTTTCTAAATAGCTATCTTTATAGGAACCTATAACTTCCTCATACGGTCGGATAGAACCTTTAGTAATCGGGCCATTTCCTTGTTGTTCTGAAACATGTGATCCCTCTCCTAATGCTCCACCATCAACTGAAGTCTGACTAGAGCCACCAATTCTTGGTGTCGTTAATAAATCGCGGCCGCCCTGTCCTGTGCCAGCACCTTGACCTGAACGATTGCCCCGACCTTGTCCTTGTCCATTACCTTGTCCCTGTCCATTACCTTGTCCCTGACCTTGTTGATTGCTTTGATTCGATCCTTGCTTCTGACCTTTACCACTAGCCTGTTGGGATCCATTTTGAGAATTAGTTTGGCCTTGTTGTCCTGTTTGATTGTTCGGCTGTGAATTCCCTGATGAATTTTGATTTGGATTATTATTGTTTTGCTGATTGTTGTTGGCACTATTGGCACTCGCAATAGCATTTTGTAGCGTATTGCTTGCAGGTTTCCCAAGCTTGCTCATAGCTGTCTGAGTAGCATTTGCATTTTGCGTTAGCTCCTGCTGCATTTGGGCGAGCTCCTTCAATTGCTCCACTTCTTCCTTCGATAAACCTTTGTCGTCAGAAGCGCCCTCCTTACTAGCTGTTTGTTTATCCTTTAATTGTTGCTCCTTTAAAGCAAGCTCCTTTTGCTTTTTCACGACTTCCCGTAATGCCTCTTCCGCTGTTTCTGTCTTTTTTAACGTATTTTGCAATTCTTTTAATTGCTCTTTCACTTCTTTTGTTTCTGCTTTTTTTTCTAATTTAGCAACTTCCTTCTTTACGTCTTCAATGACAGCTTTTTCTTTCTCCACCTCAATGGCTTCAATTTGTGAAGCTGCTGGGAACATATAAAGAATGGCCAGTACGACAGCTGTTCCAAATAAACCAATCAATGCTTTTGGACGAATCAAATTTTTCTTTCGAGCCTTAAAATCAGCAAACGCCTTTTCAACGTTCTCGATTGCTTTCGTTAGTAGAGATTGAACGAGTGGGTCCTTATCGTCCTCGAACGATAAGGCTGTCACAAGCTCATTGTGAGTAAAATAATCATCCAGTGTATGCAATGCTTCCTTTTCTTTTATACGCTTCCACCACATAAACAGCACTGTTGCTAGTATGACAGCGATAAAGATAGCAAGAGCTGTTTGGCGATAATACGGCCAAACAAAGAGCCGTGAAACAAGTAATAGGGCAGCACTCGAAAGCAATGCCAAAAACAAGCCGTACTGTGCAATTGGAATGCTTCTTTCTACTGTTAAACTCGTCTTTGCACGTTGAATATATTTTCGTAATTGCTTACGACGCTCCATAAGGTTTCCTCCTTATCGATTACTTTTCATATTGGCACGTAATTTTCTAATCGCAATTGTTAAACAAACAACAATGATCAAAGAATAAGCTATTAAATAACTAATCCATACAGGTAATTTCACGCCCGAAACTTGCACTAAAGCATCGCCCATGGATGATGAAGTAAGTGTAAGCATTAATGCACCTGGGTTAATAGCAGCCCAGAAGTAAGTCATATAAGAAGTACCAGTACCTGCGACATTCCCCATTTGATGGAAGGCCATCGATAAGAAGAAGAAAAACGCTGTAATACCACCTAAAAAAATGATCGAACCGTACGTAGAAATCATCGCAACAATTGTCCGCTTTGTAATGGTTGAAAACATAACACCAATACTACCAATGGCTACAACTGTTAATAAATAAAATAAAAATATCGAGATTAATTGAGACGGTGATACGCCTCCAAATAAAAATACTAAACTATACAATGGTAACCCTGCGATAAGCATTAATACTAAAAATGCTACCGAGGATAATAATTTTCCAATGATGATTTGGGTAGAGCTTTGTGTCGTTGTTAGTAAAATATTTAATGTTTGCTTTTCCCTTTCGCTACTAATTGCACCGGCAGTTAAACTCGGTGTAATGAAAAGAACAAGAGCCATTTGTAATATTGTTAAGACTGCGAACATCATAAAGCTTGTGTCTGGTCTAAAGAAACCCTTGCCTGTGAACCCAGTTGTTATAAGCAAAAATCCTACGATAAAAATACAAATAACCGCTAAATAAAACATTAAACCTGAAAAGCTTTTAAAAGAACGGAAGCGTAACTTCAATTCTTTTACGAATACCGGATTATAAAATCGTTCCATCATTGATTGTCCGCTCCCTTCGTAATAGCCATAAAGACATCCTCTAAATCTTTTTCTTCTTCGCTTAATGCATAAATAGGTAAATTCGCAAGTATTGCCTTTTTCAATAGTGCTACCTGATCGTCATCTGTTCCTCGGTAATTAAAGGCTATCTCTAAGCGATTATCCATTACATCTATAGAAGAGATCAGTGGATCCTCCTCCAAAAACGCACGTACCTCGTTTAAACGATCCGTTACTTTTACTACGATACGCTTCTCCCCCTGTAACTGTGCTTGAATGGAAGCTACATTGCCATGAGCGATAAGCTTACCATTATCAATCACACCGATTTCATCACACATTTCTGCAAGCTCAGGCAAAATATGTGAGGAGATTAAAATCGTTTTTCCCATAGCTTTTAAATTCCGTAAAATATCTCGCATTTCTACTCGAGCACGTGGATCCAAGCCTGAAGCAGGTTCATCTAAAATTAATACTTTAGGATCATGGATAAGGGCACGTGCTAAACATAGACGCTGCTTCATCCCACGTGACAGTAAATCAACATATTCATGACGTTTATTCGTTAAATTCACGAGCTCTAGTAGCTGTGGAATAAGTACTTTTCGTTCAGCTGCCCCAATGCCGTAGCTGGCACCGTAAAAGTCTAAGTATTCGTCTACTTTTAGTTGATCATAGACGCCAAAGAAATCTGGCATATAACCAATTTGTTTTCGAACTTTCTTCGGTTCCTTAATAACGCTTTTACCATTAATAATGGCGTCACCTGAAGTTGGAGATAGCAAGGTTGCTAAAATCGAGAATGTAGTCGATTTACCTGCCCCATTGGCACCTACAAAACCAAAGACAACCCCTTCCTCCAAAGATAGATTCAAATGATCTAGTGCTGTAAAGGAGCCGTATCTTTTTGTTAAATCACGAATTTCAATCATTATTTCGCCACTCCCTTCAGCTCTACATCTGGTAATTTTGTTTCCTCACCTGTTTGATCTGGTCCGAATCTAATCTCAATCAGCAATTCATCATTATCATTGACGTATTTTTTTATGTTACCTGTAAACACCTGTTTCGCATCTACTAATGGCTCATAATTTTCCGTTTCGTTATTCCAAATCGATAGCTGCATGCGATCAATATCCTTATTTGAAACTGTCAATTCGTTTAACGTTTGAACTGAATTCATAAACTTATCTGGCATCGCGATGGATACTTCATAGGAACCATCAGATAAGCGCCAAGTATTTAACTGTTCATCAACTTTTTCAGCATACGAATTAGGAGATAGTTGGTTTACTGAATACGTAAAGTTGTTACGTTTCATCGTAAATGGACCTGATAACTCTACTTTTCCTTCAAACGGCTGAACAAAATAGGAAATCGGAGACATATTGGCACTTGTTTCTAGCTCAACCCCAGCAATTGCTTGGTCTGCCCATGCTGTAATGACAGGTTTTTTATCATCTTCTACAAGCGGTAATGCCATAGATTTCATACCCTCGATACGTGAAGGATTCACGTCTTCCTTCTTCGCTGGATAATTATTAAAATTGTAACTAGTAAAATTAGATGGTTTTTGAAGAACCGTTGCTTTTAGCTCTGTGTCGACTTTAAGTGTACCGTTCGCTTCAATGTCGCCAAGTTTAATTTCTTTAACGCCAGAGATTAACGTAACATCCTTTAGGTCAAACGGGAAATTGTTCTTAATTGTCCCAGTTAGCTTTTCATTATTTAATGTAATATCGATATCCATCTTCCCAAGATTATGCGCCGTTGACTTCCCTGCAAACGATTGCACAGACCAATAGCTTAAATCACGTAGTGTTAACGTCGAACCATTGGCATTTTCCTTAATATAGGATAATTCATGTAAATCCTCCCTTACCACTGCGAAATTATTAGAATTTCGTAGCGCGACTGCACTTGTATTCTTATCTGCATTAACAACAAAATCACCACTACGATTTGTTAAAATGGACTCTACATAATAACCACTTACACTACTATCTTCATTTATTTTATAAAATGCAGATTGTTGAATTTGCGGTTGCCCAATTCGATCTTTTGCACCAAAAATAAATAGAGCAATAGATAACACAATTGATATCGCAGGAATGATCCACCATGCATGCTCACGTTTGTCTATTTTCTTTAAAATGAAATATAAAATAGGTCCAATTATTAAAATATATAAAATAATAACTACTAGCATATAGCTAACAGATACTTCAAACGAAGGGAATAATTCATTTATGTTACGCAGATCAAATGAAATTTGATCCATTGGTGACTGTCCATTTGCTATCACCGCTTGTTGTGATATCTTTTGAATATTTATCAATTTTGCCACTAATGCTGGGTAGCCATCCATAGATGCAAGTGGTTGATCCCCTAAAGAAAAGGCTGTTTGAATAATTTCCCCACTGCCAACTTTTTTCTTAGACGCTAAAATCTTATTGTTATCTGTTAATACAGGAATACTTCCTTTATTTTCAGTTGCCCCATATATTGAAATAGGCTGTGTAAAAGTTCCTCCACCTGATAATTTTGATAGGCTATCTGCAGAAACAGATGTCATTTGCTCGGATAATGCCAGTGGTAAATAATCTTTGAAAATACCTGCTGTTGCATTTAGCTGATCAGCAGCTCCTACTATTAATGTTCCACCATTCTGTACCCAATTTAGTAAAGACTCTTGTTGCTTTTGTGATAAATCAGCAATAGCAATTTCATCGATGACGACAACATTCGCCATCGCAAATCCTTGTGGATCCTCTGGCAGTGTATAGTCCTTGATTTGCTTTAAATTGAAAACTTCAACATTATTTTGAGGAGCTAATTTGGATAACTTCAAAAATGCTGATAAACGATCGCTTTTATCCGTTAATGTATAAATAAAAACTGATGAAGGATCTAAAAGGTTACCTTGCATCTGTTTTGTTCCTTTATAAGCAACCTTTTTTCCTTTTTCAATGCTTCCTTCATAAAATGCAAACACATCTGCATTCCAGGAATCGATACCTTCTAGATAAATATCAAATGTTTTTTCTTCTCCCGCAGCTATATCTATTGGAAGCACTTTAGCAGACGCAACTTGATAGGAATTGGCAGTATTGATGACCATGTCTCCAGAAAAATCTGTACCATTATTTTTTACTGTTATTTGAAGTGGCACAACTGATTGGTATTTTGCTTTACCTGCAATCCCTGCCTTAGCCTGCACGTCCAATGTAGCCGCTGCACTCGCCTGCTCCACAGGTAGAATAAAGCTAATAAGCATGAATAACAGTATAAATGCCGTAATATTCGTTTTTTTCAAAAACTCAACCCCTTTTATGTAAATTGTTGGCTACATAATTATACGATTTAAATTGAATTTTGTTCCATTTCTTACGACATCTTCATGAATATTCATAAACTCTTAAGATTTACCTAATTGCCAATGTGTCCGTTGATTTCCGTTCCGACTGGGCGCTTTGTTGCTGACGCTTCGCTTTCGGGGCGTCTGTATGTGCCATCCTTTAGTTGCTGTTTGAGTGGCTCAAAATATTTCCGCAGGTGAGATTTTAGTTCGTGAACTGTTATTCCGTTCACACCCGGAGCTCCTCCATTTTCTTTTACCTTTTTAAAAGCTCTCCATAAATTGCCGTTGGTAACGATTCTATCGATTAAATTGAATTTCTTGTGTGCGTGGCAATTTTGATTTTCTGATTTTAAACGAAGTCGTAAAGGGCAATCTCGTATCTAAATTACTGATGATCAAACCTGTGAAGATCCAGAGTGCTTTAGTACGTGTTGGATTCGTAATCGCAGCGTAAAAGAAGCAGATTTTTATGTGTTGAAGCATACGCGAGCCCCTGCGTTATTGCTGGAGGTTGGGTTTTATTAATAATAGTGCGGATAATAAGCTGTATGACGTGAAGTTTGAGGCGATTGTTGATGGGATTGTAAATGTGGTTCTTGAGGTTGCTGGTGTGATTAAAAAAAGTCAATAAGACTTGTGGGCAAGTGATTGTATAAGATTACAAAAGCAGCTCTTGAATAGGGCTTCTTTTACAGAAGTTACATTCTTGAACATTGCATCGATAGGGTTTAATCTATTGAGACGTAGTCAATTTTGCGACAAATAAGGGGTGCCCGTGTCTCAAATAAGCTGTTTCAAAAGTCTTATCGTTGTAAATCCGCATTTTCGGGACTGAACCCCCTAAACGTTCGTTTTTGATAATTTCTTAGCGTATAATATCTGCGCTTTGTCGGTTGAACCCCTATATGAGTATTAGAATAAAAATCAAAAAACTGTATCCAAGCTGTTAGGTTGGATACAGTTTTATCTACTGGTAATCAAAACCGATTATGTACAGTGAGATTAATCCCCTGCACTTAGATAATATTGATACTTATTAGTATCAATATTATGACTTAGTTTTTTTCGGAAAAACTCCTCATTACTTGATGTAATTGGAAATACCCCGATAACTGGATGAGTATTCGAAAGCTTCATTATTTTTCTATATTCCTCTATTGGAATATCAGTTAGAATTTCCTCGCCTGCTACAATATCTTCATTAATTGGAGTCCAAATAATCGTTCTCACGACGTTTTCCTCATTTATATAAAATGGAGAAACCATTTCTTCAACAAATAAATTATTTTTCTTAGCAAATTTCAATGGTTCCTCTTGATAATTATTTGTTCCAATAAACATGTAATACTCATCTCCAAAATGCACAAAAAAATTTGAAGATATGAAATGACAATATATGAAACCTCGTAATACCATTTTAGAAATTAGACGAATTTGATCAATAGTTACTTCTTGATCATCCTTTAAGTGGAGATTGTCTAATTTTTTATCATACAATTTGTTATACAAGGCAGAATCCATATCTACATCAATATAAGTAGTGTTAATAATTCTTAATGATTTTATATGATTGACATCTAAAAACTTAATAATAGTATCAATATATGCCGTTTCGACTTTTAAATATTCTTCTAATGTAAATGTTTCACCATATATTTTTTTCCCTATGTGTGAAGGACTTGTCCATTCCAACTCTTTCGTGTAATGACCTTCATTATTTCTAAAGTTTGGATTATATTTCGTTATCCTCCATTGATATTTTATATGATTACCCACTTATATCACCTCTTTAGTCATATTATTTTATGAATCAACATATAAAGAATATAAAAAATATTATAGAAAACAATGAGGGATACCACTAAAAAGAATACTAAATACTCGAAAATAAAAGTGTCTAACCACTACATCTTAATTTAATCACCTATTCTCTTTAAGACAGCATCATATGTTCCAGATCTACTTTTATCCGAATTTAAGTTCTCCCATTTTTTATTCGCACCTTTCCAGACTCCTCCAATATGACTTGTTCTATCTCTAGAAATAAAATCTGGTCCGTCAACGGCATCTTTTGCTGACCTTTTAAATACAGCTGCATCAGCCTTTGTACGATAAGCAGTTTTTGCATAACCTAGTTCTGTAGCTAATTCTTTCGCAGCTGCATCTGTTGCTAACTTAGTTTTTGATGCATTGCTCACTTGCGCTTGTGTTACTCGTGCTAATCCATGTTTTGAAACTGCACGAGTAAAGCCATATCTAGCTACTGTTGCTAAACAACTACTAAAGGAGCAACCGACGCTTGAACTTCTGCCGTATTAATATAAGTCTCTTCACCAGTTTCTTTATCAATAAAAATTGCTCTAAAATCTTCACCATCTATTGTTAATAGATTAACCTCGTATTTATTTTGTATAACTTCACCAGAGTTATCATCGTATAAATTATCAAGACTAATTTCATTCGTTTCAAAATCTATACTCAAATCACTTTGCACGTATACATCTTCTGTATTTAATGTAGTAGTTATTATTGTTACATTTTCTTCAACTGTTTCAGTTATTTTAATAGATTGTTCATCAGTTTCATAACTCGTTAAATTTTCATTCCCATTCGCTTGTACTAATAATAAATTTGGGGAGACACATGAAATTATTAAAGCAACAACAATACTATAGATAATCTTCTTCAAAATAATCCCTCCTAATTATTTAATTAATAATAAACCTAATCCAAAATCATCCTTTTTTCCAAGTGATTTAGAAGTCAATCCCAAGTCTACATTAGAGTCTTCTTTAGACATTAATATAGATATAACACCTGTTGTATAAGCAGTAGCTAATGACGTACCACTTTGAATGATAGTTTCTCCTTTTTGATTATATACAGGAATCTCTACACCTGGGGCGACATAATCAATCTTCCCTTTAGCTGCTAATTTATATCTTTTTAAATCTTTATCAATTGCAGATATAGAATAAACACCTTTATACGTTGCAGGATAATGTGTATACAAGCCAAGTGTATTGCCAGCTGATGCAACAACCAGAATATCATTTGATAGTGCTAAACTAATTGCTTCCTTTAACTTTGGATCGTCTTTTTCAAATCCAAAACTTAAATTTATGATATCTACTTTTCTGTCTATACTCCAGTGTATTCCGTCTATTACGTCCTCAATTTGCCCCCCCCTTTACTATTCAATACTTGTACGTCATATAACTCAGCATTAGGGTTAACTCCAATAACGTTATGTGGGTTTTCTTCAGCTGCAATAATAGAAGCTATCATAGTGCCATGTCCCAATTCGTCTAAAGTCTCTGAATCCTTATTTATTGCATTATAAGTTTCTTTAACTTTCCCCTTCAAAATTGCTAGATTACTATTTATACCACTATCCAAAATTGCAATTTTAACAGTAGAATCTCCTGAATTCTTATACTTTCCTTTGTCATAAACTGTACAAATACCCCAGTTTTGTTCACATTCATTAGAAGAAAATGATACAGAATCTAATTTATCTTCATTTTCACTGCATCCCATGAGAAATATTGTCAATAAGATAATATAAAAGCATCTAATTCCCATAAAACCTCCTAACCACTTGACTAGCCCAAATTTCAGCAACTTTTCCAAATGTATCTAATTACCTTTAACATAATTTTTTAATTGAAGTTCTACCAATAGAGTTCAAATTTGGTAGTAACACTTATATTAACCAAAATAACATAAATTTGTAAATTCACAAGTAAATAACTTGAGTAATATAGGATTCCAATATTATCCATTCATGAGTGAACCTTATACATTTCCATACACTTTGACTTTACATAACATCAGAATCAGGCAGTCACAACCAGGTCCAAACCCTTGTCGTGACTACCTTTTCGGTTGAATCACTATGTATTGTATATGCAAAATTTTATACATCGTTGATCTCACAGCGTTTTTCGGTTAAATTACCAGCTACAACATGTATAAAATTCTAGTTTGTATTTACTTACTATAAATTCATTAACATAATAACGATCCTTACGATTAATCATCGTACTCATCCATTAGCTTTGCAGCATAGATGGAAGAGAGTGGGATTCGTTTTATTGTTGTTTTTGTTTCAAATAGCAGTTCACGTTTTGCCGTATCTATTGCTGTAATAATTTCTGTTTCATTATGCCAAGACGTATTTTGCCATAATGTGAGATGTAGAGCATTTTTTGTACGTGCAGCATGTTGAATCGTTTGTTGCAGCTCCTCTAGCTCCCACCCGGTCTTTTCTTTAGGCAAGAAACAACCTTCTTCCTTCTTCCAATCACGAAGCATTTTTCATCGTAGTCCAATTTATAGTACCTCGATCTTTAATCATAGTTGTCATTCCCTTTAACCAATATGTCCACCGACAAGTAAATTACGTTGAATGGCGGATTCACTTTCTGTAAAAGAGACCTCTCGAAGTAAAGAAGTTGCCCTAAAACGCTCCCGAATGGAATCCATCGTATGTCCGAGTATTTGTCGTTGTTATTTCCGAGTATCAAAGAGGTCAAGCTGAATACTACACACAAGTTCTTAATTTGAGATATGTACAGAAAGCTGTCGGGCTGGTTCACCCACAAAATGAATATCAAGTAATTCCATACACACAGCATAAATTTTCATTGTTTCTTTGTGGGTTCTACAATTGTTTTTGATTGATGAAAGCTTTTTGTCATCGCAGCGTGACTATAAGACAAACCAAGTGATATCGTACTTCCTACATAACCACCTAAACGGGCTCTTTTCGCAATATCCTCACACATTTCTAATAACACCACTAAAATCTCCGTACGCGTATGATAATCACGCATCTTCACTAACAGTTTCTACCGCCAAACCTGTAGTGGTCGTTGCACATACCGGGTGCACAAAAAAGCAGCCCCAAGTGAATCGCTTGAGACTGCCTTGATATATTATTTTTTTTTCGTATAATCAAACAAACATCGCGCATGGTCTTGCACTACTTCTACAAAAGCCTCTACTTGTCGTAATTCAAATGAAGATTCATAGCCAATTAACCAAGTATCACGCGTTATACCAAATTCTTTTTCATTATTCGTTAACGCTATTTTATTAATACCATCATGATCATTTAAAGTAATGGAAGGTAAAATAGCATAACCAATGCCGTTCAATGCCATTTGCTTACAAATTTCAATCTGATCAACTAAAATTTGTTTTCGTGGATTTGAAGCGAAATGCTGTTGCCACCATTGTTGAATTTCCTGATAGTAATTGGAATCACTTTTATATTGAATAAAAGGTCGGTCTGTCGTCAAGACGTCTTCTATAGTTTTTAGCTCTTGATCTACTAAATAAAGGGTGTCACGAAATAGGTGAATTTTTTCCCCTTTCCAATCAACCTGCCCACGTACAATCCCTATATGAGCCTCACCTTCATAAAGCGCTTTTACTATTTCAGAACTCCAGCCAGTCATAAGAGAAATTTTTGCATCAGGATATTTCGATACAAAATCCTTTAATATTATCGGAAGCCAGTTTTGGCCGACAATCGATGCACAGGCGATTTTCAATGTCCCGTTTACTTTCGTCGTTAATGATTGGATTGTTTCAAATATCTCTTCTTTTTTGCTGAGCATTTCAGTTGCATAGGCAATAATAAGCTCTCCAGCAGGTGTCGCCGTAAGTCCTTTTTGCGAACGAATAAATAACTGCGCACCCCAGTCCTTTTCAATAGTCTGCAACCGTTGTGAAAGTGCTGGTTGAGATAAAAATAAACGTTCTGCTGCTTTACGCATATTACGTTCCTCTGCTAGTACTTTTAAAATTTCAGCCTCCGTTGCCATCAATCAGTAAACCTCCGATACAAGCAAAGAGGGCCTCATGATTTTCATCTGAGTCCCCTCTTAAACTACTACTCTTTTTGATAAATATATTTTTTCAATTGCTTTAATATAACACGTCTCGTTAAAATTCCCGCAAATGTTCCTTCTTCGTCTATAACACATAAAAAGGCGTGATTAATAACTAAGTCGAGCGCTCGCTGAAAAGTATCCGTCAACTTTAATACAGCGATATCTTTCTCCATTATTGTATCCACTTTAATATCGGGTAGCTTTTCATATTCAATATGTTCTAGTCCAAGAATGGATTCAGTAATCATTTTCATACTTAGTAAACCTTGAAGTCGATATTTCAAATCTAAAACAGGTATTGATGAATACCCTGTACGTGTAAGTACTAGGAGTGCATGTTCCGCACTATTTCCAATTTGTACATGCGCAACCTTTTCAGATGAAATAATAAAATCACTAATTGGCATTGCTAATAAGTCTTTGCTGTTAGTTGAAATCATGAACTTCTTCTCCTTTTCTGTCCTCGCTTTGCAGAACAGGATGCTTCCCTTTTATCATATCATAACTATTCCTTTTATGACCACGACAAGGCCGAGAAGAGTTTTTATAAAGCAACGAATTATTTTAGCATTTTGAACAAAACTAAGTATCGAAAGTGCATATATACGAGGGTTTTGAGGGCAATGGAGAAATATCTTCATTCAGCCTCATATTTATGCATATGAACTGAATGAAGATATTATTTACTTAATAGCCAGCCTTACTCCAGTAATAAAAAATCATTATTCCCAAAAAGAGTAAAAAAATGATGTATACCCAAACAACTGGGTTGAGCATAGTCGCATACTCTTCAACGGTTTCAGAAATCGGCGTATCGTTTTCTGATTTCCGTTGAGACGTCATTTTAGCAATTTTCAGCGTCGACACAAGCGAAATGGCAGAAATAATCGTAATGGCAATAAGAGCCGGTATTAACCACATACCCATTCGGCAAAACTCCTTTCTTTACCCTTAGTATGCGTCAACTCGGCTCTCCATTATGCAAAGTTTTTGTTATCAATTAGCCTCCCATAATTGCCGCTGTCGCTTCGCTTTCGCGCAGAAAACATTTGCCGCTGCCGCTTTGCTTTCGCTACAGAAAACAATTGCTGAAAGAAGTTAGAATGGATACTGATTAAGCCATTGCCCGCCATCAAGTGTCACACATTCACCGTTCATATAGCTTGCTTTATTAGACATTATAAATGTAGCTAAATCTGCAATTTCTTCAGGAGTACCTATCCGGCCTAATGGAACAGAGTCTAGCGTACGAGCAGCTGCAGCCTCTGATTCCCAAAGCTTTTCCGCACCACCTGTACGCTCAATTGGACCAGGAGCAATTGCATTTACTCGAATGCCATATTGTTTCCCCCATTCAACAGCTAACGTTCGAGTTAATGACAATACACCTGCTTTAGCTGCCGCAGAATGAATAACACCAGCACCTGCATTCCATGCATATGTTGCAACCATATTAAGAATAGATCCATTAATATTATTTTGAATCCAGTACTTACCGACTGCCGAAGAACAAAAGAATGTCCCATTTAAAACAATATCAATAACAGTCTTCCAACCATTTGGTGATAAATCCTCTGCATGCACTATAAAATTACCAGCCGCATTATTCACAAGCCCATCAACTTGTCCAAACTTTTCAACAGCAAATGCTAGCATTGCCTCTGCATGCTCCGGTACTCGAACATCCATTTGGAACGTTTCAATCGCTTTTCCGGCCTCTAAAATAAAGGCTTTCGCCTCTGCTAATCGCTCCTCGTTACGACCTGTAATGACAACATTTGCCCCTTCAGCAACAAATTTCTTTGCCATATAAAGCCCCATGCCATTTGATCCACCCGTTATAATAATTGTTTTCCCCTGCAACATACGATTTCCCCCTTTTAAAAATGAATGGTGATTCATATAAATATTACTATATTTTCTCGTATATGTCATATTAATTCTGTAAAACAATAGGGGCAGTCCTGTTAGCAGAGATTCTTAAGTTGTGGGAGTATTTTACTGGCGCGCTGTTTTCGCTTCTCTTTCGCAGTTTTTCCATAACGCGCGGGGATCTGCTTCTCTTTCGCGAGTATTTCTCTGGTGCGCGCGGGTAGTAAGAACTAAATATAGTTAAAATCTTCAAGCTTTTTGAAGATTTTATGGTTTATCGGTAATGATAATAAATGTTTAGTTTCATCATGTTTACATCTTTATAATAAAAAAATTGCCCGATAATGATTTGAGCACTCTCAGATGTATTATGAGCATCTAGTAAAATGGAAAATTCCCAATCTTGCTTTTCATCGAGCCATACTAAACAACCATCTTCGTTTTTATATTGGCCTGCATCGGAGTTACCATATCGTCCAACAATAACATGGTTAATTTGATAAAGATTTGGGTGATCTATGAAGTTGTCTTGGCTACCTATCCAACTAAAATCTTCTATAGAATTACGCTCCAGATATGCTCTAATACGTGTACAAAGTTTAACAACTTCGCTATTGTCACCCATCGGAGCATCTTCCCAATCATATACATCATTTGGTCCCCAATACTGTTTAGGGGTGTTAGGATATCGGGGAGTTAAATGCATATGCAAATGTGGTACTGAATTTACTGAAGCTAATGAATCAATATGTTCTGTCTTTTCACACTCCATTATTGCCTTACTGACTCTAGCCATAATAACACCAAATGCTTTTGCTTCTTCTAGAGTCATATCTCCGAGAGTAGGGACTATTACAAATAAAACATTCCTCCATTACCCCCCACTCCTCTGTTCAAATTTTCAAAATAACATAATCAATAAAAAAAAAGTTACAAATTAAATATGATTTGTAACCCTATTTTAGACAGTTTCTTTTCGAAATTCTAAAACTCATAATGAAAGGCCATTTTATAAAGTTCCATAAGCTCTTCCTGTGTCGGAACCTTAGGATTATTTCCAGGGCTACCGCTAGCAATTGCATCAGCTGTCATTTTTGGGATAGCTGCGTAAAAGGCTTGTTCTTCAATTCCCCACTGTTTTAAATTCCCTATATCCATCTTCTTGCAAATTCCCTTTATCGAAACAATAGCTAAATCGGCAAGCTCCTCTAGAGATAACTGCCCATTATCTCTATTAAAAAATTTACCTAAATCCGCTAGTCGATCGACACAAGCATCCTTTGAAAATTCTAATACTGCTGGTAAAAGCATGGCATTTGAAATACCGTGGGGCACATGGAATAACGCTCCAATTGGACGAGACATGCCATGTACTAAAGCAACAGAGGCATTTGAAAATGAAAGACCTGCTTGCATTGAGCCTAGCGACATCGCTTCCCGCGCTTCAATATCATTACCTTGCTCATAAACTTTTAAAATATTATTAACAATTAACTCCATGGCTGATAGTGCCAGTACATTCGAATAAGGATGTGCTAAACGAGATAAATAACTTTCAATAGCATGACTTAATGCATCGATACCGGTCGCTGCAGTGATAGCGGGTGGAGAGGTAACCGTTAAAATCGGATCTACAATGGCGATGGTTGGCATAAATGCAGGTTGCTTAATCATCATTTTCACGTCATTTTTCGTATTCGTAATGACTGTTGCATCCGTGGCTTCTGAACCAGTACCAGCCGTTGTCGGTATCGCAATATGTGGGATTGGTGCTTGCTCAGCTATTTTTGCCATTTTCATATAATCACCAATGTAACCACCATTCGTTGCAACTACTGCGATTGCTTTCCCTGTATCGATACAGCTACCACCGCCGACGGAAATAATAATATCGCAGCCCTCAGATTGTAAATTATGAAGCCCCTCTGCTACATACGTATCTACTGGTTCCGTTGTTACGCCTAAATATGAAACCGCTTCTAATCCACTAGCTCTTAATAAAGCACTACATTGATTAACAAAGCCTAAACTATCCATTATTGGATCACTAATGATAAGAGCCTTAGTCCCCAATTTTTTTGCATAATCGCCTACTTCTTCAAAAGAATCTCGTCCATAAACGATCGTTCCTGGCGAATGAACCGTATAGATTGTTTTTGTTTGAATCATATCTAATCCTCCTAAGCTATTGTGCTGTATAACCGCCATCCAAAAGTATTGCTTGACCTGTTATACCCTTTGCGATATCACTAGCTAAATAAAGCGCAAGTCCTGTAACTTCCGATACATCTAGTAAACGTTTTTGAGGAACGAGTGGATAAAGCACCTGCTCAAGCACTTCTTCTACTTGAATTCCCCTTATTTTCGCCAAATCTGTAAACTGATTACGTACTAATTCTGTATCGACATACCCTGGACAAATCGCATTCACGGTTATCCCTTCAGTTGCAACCTCTAGTGCCGCCACTTTCGTTAAACCAACTAGCCCATGTTTGGCAGCATTGTAGCCTGCTTTACCTGCAAACCCAATAACGCCATTAATGGATGCCATATTAATAATGCGTCCAAACTTATTTTTCTTCATATGTGGTAAGACATATTTCATTGCTATAAAAGGTGCAACAAGCATCACTTTTTGCATGGATTCGAAGATTTCTGTCGCGAAATCCTCTATAAGAGAAACATGCTGAAATCCTGCGTTGTTAATTAAAATATCTATTGTCTTAAACTTTTTAACAGTAAAGTCAATCGCATCACATATTGCCTGTTCATTCGTAACATCACATGTGTATGCTGTTAATTGCGGATAGTGTTTAATTGCCTCCGCTAAAAGCTGTTCATTAATATCTGTTATCACGACATTTGCTCCCTGCTCAGCAAACGTTAGTGCCATGGATAACCCGATACCTCGGGCTGCTCCTGTAATAAAAACTATTTTTCCTTTCACGCAATCCCTCCTGGAGTAATAAATCCTATCTATGATTTGAAGATTTGAACATTTAAAAAGAGCTGTAAAAGAATACAGCTCTTCATTTGTATTAGTCGTTATTACTTGGGAATGCAAACGTAGATGCTGTCGAAGCATGCCCTGTCATCCAACGCTCTGATATTGTTTTTGTTTTTGTGAAGAAGCGTGCTTGATCTGGACCAAACATATGACCTTCTCCAAAACGGGAGCCTTTAAATCCAGCAAAGTTATGGTAGCCTACCGGGATTGGAATTGGTACATTCACACCAACCATTCCAACATCGATTTCTGTTGTAAATTTACGAGCTGCTAAACCATCATTCGTAAAAATGGTTACCCCATTTCCAAGCTCATGCTTATTAATAAGTTGGATGGCTTCGTCCAATGAATCAACACGTACAACATTTCGCGCTGGGCCAAATATTTCTTGTTCATAAATTTCCATACCTGGTTTTACGTTATCTAACAATGTTGGCCCTACAAAGAATCCTTTTGAATCTTTGACAATATCAAGTTCACGACCATCACAAACAACTGTTGCCCCTTCAGACTCTCCTCGATTGATCGCAGCAATAATCGCTTCCTTCGATTGCTGTGAAATGACAGGGCCAAAGTCTGTTTCTGGATTTGTATATGAGCCTATCTTCAAATTAGCGATTTTCTCCTTTAATATTTCAACAAGACGATCTGCAGTATCCTTTCCCACAGGCATAATCGTAGAAATAGCCATACAACGTTGAGAGGCTGCTCCATAAGCTGCTCCAATAAACGCATTTGCTACCTGATCAAGATCTGCATCAGGCATAACAACCATATTATTTTTTCCTCCACCAAGTGCTGTGACACGTTTACCGTATTTCGAGCCCGTTTCATAAATATATTTGGCAACTGGTGTCGACCCTACAAATGAAATTGCTTCCACACTCGGGTTTTCTAATAGTTCATTAACTGCATCTTTATCTCCATTTACTACCGTCCAAATACCATCTGGTAACCCAGCCTTTTTCCAAAGCTCGCTAACAAATAAAGCAGTCATAGGAACACGTTCGGAAGCTTTTAAAATAACTGCATTACCGACGGCAATTGCCATACTTGTTTGCGCTAAAGGCACCATGATTGGGAAGTTAAATGGCGAAATAGCCGCTACAACACCTAATGGATATTTTGCAGAGTAGGCATTAATGTCACCACCAACATTAACGGAGTACTCTCCCTTCATTAAATGAGGTGCATTGATAGCTAAGTCAACCGACTCTACACCGCGTGTAATTTCACCTTTCGCATCCTCAATTGTTTTACCGCTTTCCGAACAAATAATTTGTAAAAGCTCCTCCATATTTTCAGTTATAAGATTACGGAACTTTAATACAATCTCGGCACGTTTAGCTACTGACGTATCTCTCCATTGTGGAAATGCTGCCTGTGCCTTATCGATTGCCTCTCGAGTTTCTTCTACAGTAGCAAGTGGCACCTTGGCAATGACCTCACCCGTCGTTGGATTAAATACTGAACCGAAGCGTCCGCTTTTCCCTTCTACTAGTTCCCCACCAATAAAGTGTGTTAAAGTTTTAATGTCTTGTGCTGTTGTCATACTTCTAGTCCCCCTTTAAATTTGTCCAATTTTACATTGTTCTTTTAAACTTAAATAAGTTGCAGACATATCATTTTCTCCATAGCCCTGCTGAGAAATATCACTATAAAGCTCCACTAATTTTTCCCCGATTCGAAGTGGTACCCCTGCTTCTTCTGCCATATCTTTCGCTAGCTTCAAATCTTTTAATAATAGATTTGTAGAAAAGCCTGGCTGATAGTTGTCGTTTTTCATGTACTCTAAATAATTACGTTCATAAATACGGCTTTGACCATAACTATTACTTAATACTTCATACAGCGTATCTGCATGAATACCCATCTTTTCACCAAGCACGATTGTTTCAGCGACTGCTTCTGTATAGAATCCAATCATTAAATTATTGAGTAATTTAATACGTGTACCTACACTTGGGGATGTACCTAGATGGTAAATATTTTTTCCTACTATTCGAAATATTCCAGACCCAGTTTGATAATTTTCCTCTTCACCACCAACCATTATCGTAAGTGTTGCATTAATAGCCCCTATAACACCCCCACTAACAGGTGCCCCAAGATAACGTAATCCCAATGATTGTGCTTCCTTATGTAAGGAATCATTCAATTCGGGATTTACCGTACTAAAGTCTATTAATAAACTTCCTTTCTTAGCATGGTGCATTATACCCTGTTCAGATCTATATACTTGTTCCACTACTTGTGGTGTTGGCAAGCTCGTCATGATAATATCACTTTGTTCAGCAACCTCCTTTGCTGTTGGAAGCCCAACTCCACCTTCTTTTTTAAATTGCTCCACTGCTTGTGAATTCGTATCAAAGCCATATACCTTATAGCCAGCCTTTAATAAATTTACTGACATCGGTAACCCCATATTGCCTAAGCCGATAAAACCTAATTTCTCCGTCATTATTGACCTCCCCCTAACTTGAAAATTCAATGAACACTAGCCAAACTCTACTCTTTTATCGTAACATTAATAACGAGATTCTTTAATTGACCACAGTCATTGACCGCGGTCAATTAAATCATAATCAAAACAAATCCATCTCGTCAATTAAAAAATTTTATATTTTCAGAATATTTTTTGTGGAAAATATCTTAAAATACTTAAAATTGGCTCATCATCATAACGTGTGGTTGATTTCCATTCCTACCGGGCGCTTTAGCTGCCGCTTCGCTTTCGCACAGAGCGAAGCTTCCTGGGGGCGTCCGATGAGTCGCTTGGGGCATTTGTGCGAAAGCGTAGTGTAACGTAGCGGCAGCAACACGATGTTGGTCACGAAGGCGTTATCACAGGATGTGATGCTCTTAGCCTTCGTTCCTCTATTGCTAATCCCCAAGGAATCGCCAGTCTTCACTCCAATCTACTAATATACATGGCATATGCTTTAACAACTGTCATCCACAACATTTGGTGATGAGCCTTAAATATGGAGGTAAAATCGAAATATGAATTCATTAACTAGTCGACAATTAAAGGCATTAGAAACACGGGAAAAATTACTCAAAGTATCATTAGATTTATTTAATAAACATGGATTCGAGCATGTATCTGTTGAGCAGATTACTAAAGCATGTAATGTATCAAAAGGAACATTTTACACACATTTTCCATCCAAGTACGATGTTATTTTAGAAAAATTTAAAGAGCTAGATAGTTTTTATGGCTCTGTGAAAAAAAATATTGATCGTACATTGCCGCCCAGTGAAAAAATTTTATTGCTCTATAAAGAACAAATGAAGTATTTAACAAATGTTGTTGGAAAAGATTTATTACGAACAGTGTATACTGCTGCAATGACAAATCAAGTGGAACAAGATCATTATTTAATAAATCCACAAAGAATGATTTTCCAAATTATGAACACTTATATCGAAGAAGGTATTCAACTTGGCGAGTTTCGTCAAGATTTAGAAGTTAGTCAAATTCAAGCAATTATTCAGCGTTGTATGCGTGCAAATGTCTATGATTGGTTAATCCATAATGAAGACTTCGATTTATCAGCAGAAATGGTGCAATTTACAGCTATTGTGTTAGATGGATTGAAAGTAGAAAATAACTAGCTAAATTTAAAAGAGTTTGCTCATGTGGAAACTTATTGCACTCGGGTGAAGTCATTTTCTAATCCGACTGTATCTCCGTTCGTTCAAGTTGCCCGGAAAACTGCTCGGGTAAAGCCACTATTCGATCGGATAGCTAGGAGATTTGATCAGGTTTGACCCTTATATGATCGGGTTGAACGGTGAGGTGATCAGGTCAAACTCTAAAAAAAGTAGCACTTCATCCAATTCACGATGAAGTGCTACTTGACTTGTTTACATTAGCTGACAAAATATTTATTAACAATGGTTTCTACAGGTAATGGCTTGTTATATAAAAAGCCTTGGCCTTTTTGGCAACAATGACGTTTTAAGAAATCAACCTGTGATGGCTCCTCGATCCCTTCAGCAATGACCTCTAATCCCAAGTTATGAGACATTGAAATAATGGCCTTAATAATTGCCTCATTTTTATCATCTTTCGTAATATCAGCTATAAATGATTGATCAATTTTTATGATATCTATCGGATAACGCTTTAAATAGCTTAAAGATGAATAGCCTGTTCCAAAATCATCAACCGAAACATAAACACCTAATTGCTTCAATTCAGTTAAAATTGAAAATGTTTCATGAACATTCGTCATGGAGCTTTCGGTAATTTCCACCTCTAATAATTCAGGTGGCACATTATACTTTTTCAAGGCCGTTTTAATTTTCCGAGCAAAGTTCTCTTTCCTAAATTGTTTTGGTGAAATATTGATGGCAATTCGCACTGGTCGATAGCCCTTCATCTGCCACTCTTTTTGATAGCGACATACCTCGTCAATAATCCAATCACCGATTTCAATTATTAAACCGGATGCCTCCGCAATAGGTATAAACTGTGCAGGAGACACAAAGCCAAATTTTCGATTATTCCATCGTAATAACGCCTCAAAACTATTGATGCTGTTATTCATTAAATCCATTTGTGGCTGTAAATGGATACTTAGCTCATTAAATTCGATAGCACGACGTAAATGGGCCTCCATTAGCGCTTCATTTGGAAAAATAGTTGTCATATCTTCACGATAGTAACGGTAGTGTGAACGCCCATGCTCTTTTACAGAAAACAATGCTTTATCCGCTTTACGTACAAGTGTTTCTAAATCCTTGCCATCTGCTGGACTGAGTGAAATACCAATTGACACGCTAATAAAGTATTCCTGCCCATCAATCATAAATGGTTGCTTTAATGCGTCTAAAATAGCATTAGCCGTAAGTTCAATTTTGTTGACGGTTGCATCTTTTAGCACAAAAATAAATTCATCGCTATTATAACGATAAAGCGAGCATTTGGAGTAACAGAGCTCACGAAGTCTATGACTAAACATTCGCATAAGTTCATCACCCTTACTTTCACCAAGGGATTCATTAAACTTTTTAAAGCGATCAATATCCACTAAAATAATAGCTGCTTGCTTATTATGCTTTTTACCATTTAAATGCTGAAGCCAATGCTCCTTAAAAGCCTTGCGATTCCATATACCCGTTAATTCATCCATTAATGCTAGGTAATAAAAGGCCTCATGATCATTCATAAATGAAGTGGCTTCTTTCACAAATAAGTGTACACCTATAATTTCACCATTAAAATACGTTGGATGCGTTCTTAAATAAAATGGTTCTTTACTTAGCAATTGACCTTTAAACATACATTGGGGCATACCAAATGCTGAGCCCTCAATAGTTTTTGCAAATAATAATTTAAATTCGTTGATATACTTACTCTCTAATAATGAAAAAATATTTTGGCCTATCAAGCTTTGATGTTCTTTTGACAATAGAGAAGTGGCAACAACGTTTTGGTGAATAATGCGACCTTGTAAATCAGTTGTTAATACCGGACTTACGTGCTGTTCCACAAATTGCAAATACGGTACTACCTCATTCTGTTTCTCCCGTAGAATAACGGCTATAACTGATTTTTCTAAGGGCAGTACACGAACAACAAATGTTTTTACTGTGTGCTCCGTACTTTCCTTTAGATTTTGGTCTTTATTAAATTCTTGTTGTAATATATTTGATAATTGTAGCCAACATTGCTCCGTAAAAAATTGTTCTGCGTTGGTGGCTTTCACATCTTGTAGCTTAATAAATGACGGTAGCTTTTCGTTAAAATTTACGACTTCAAACGCTTTTGTATCAACTTTTTTCAAACATACGATTGCATCAAATGGGTTGAGTTGTATGAATTGATGATAGTCTGCAAATTGCGCTACACTCTCTTTATATTTTTTCATTATATCCCTCACTAAGTAGCGTGTTTGCTTTATTCTTCGTCTAGCGTAGGTTTTAGTGCATCCTTTAGGAAAATTTCCTGACTATTAATCGGATCTTCACCACGGTCAAACTCTTTATAATGATATTTTCCATTGGAGTCTTGAATCCGAGCTTTTGCTGTATCCTCAAGTTGTGTATTCATGATGTTAATAATACGAGCTTTTGCTTCGCTTGCATATACAGGGAATAAAATTTCCACGCGTTTAATCATATTACGAGTCATCATATCTGCAGAAGATAAGTATACTTTATTTTCCCCATTATGATGGAACCAATAAATACGAGAATGCTCAAGGAAACGACCAACAATACTCGTTACTGTTATGTTTTCACTAATTCCAGGGATGCCTGGTCTAATGCAACAAATACCACGAATAATAAGCTCTACTTTCACACCTGCAATAGACGCCTCATACAGCTTCATCATTAAGTCTTTGTCCGTTAGTGAATTCATTTTAGCTCGAATAAAACCATTCCCATGCTTTTTATGACAAGCAATTTCTTCATCCATTAATCGAATAAATTCATCTCGAATATCAAATGGCGCAACGACTAAATGATTAAAAGTTGGCTTTTCTGTATAACCGCTTAAATAGTTAAAGAAGTTAGTAGCATCAATGCCAAATTCCTTATCTGTTGTTATTATACCCATATCTGTATAAATTTTTGCAGTTGCATCATTATAATTTCCTGTCCCAAGATGTACAAAACGTTCAATTTTTCCATTTCGACGACTTACAACAAGCGTTATTTTCGAGTGTGTTTTTAAGTTATTCATACCGTAAATGACCAGGCAGCCAGCTTGCTCAAGTTGCTTTGCCCAATGCACATTATTTTCTTCATCAAAACGTGCCTTCAATTCAACTAACACTGTTACCTGTTTACCATTTTCCGCAGCGAACTTTAATGCTTGTATAATAGGCGAGTTCCCACTAACACGATACAATGTTTGTTTAATGGCTAAAACGTTCGGATTAATGGCCGCTTCTGAGATAAAATCTACAATTGGCGCAAATGACTCATATGGGTGATGGAAAAATATATCTTGTTGCAGAGTTTTTTCAAAAATATTTTCATCCGATTGCAAATCTAATGGTGGCTGTGGAATAAAGCTTTCATATTCTAAATGTTCCCGACCAACCGATATGCCTTTTACAAACGAGAACATAAATGTTAAATCTAGCGGTCCATCTATATGAAAAACATCTGTTTCTTCAATTTCAAATTCTTCTAGTAAATATGTAAGAACTTCCTCGCTCATCTCGCCCTCACGAACTTCTAGACGGCTGCCTACACCCCATTTACGTTTTTTCAACTCTTTTTCAATTTCTACAAGTAAATCTCTTGCTCCTTCCTCATGAATCGTTAAATCAGCATTACGCGTCAAACGGAAAGCCTGTGCTGATTTGACACTGTAACCATAAAAGAGCTTTTCGATATGCGCTACAATCACGTCTTCTAATAAGACAATAACTGTCTCTCCATCTGCTGATGGTACTTTAATATAACGATCTAAGACAGATGGAACTTGTACGATCGCTACCTTTTCACGATTTTCTAAGTCGGTTTCATCTTGCTCTAATAAAACAAGTAAATTTAAAGTTTTACCAAGCAAAGTTGGGAAAGGACGATAAGCATCTACAGCTACGGGTGTTAAAACAGGGAAGATGGTTTCTGCAAACATTTCATTGACGAATGCTTTCTGTGTGTTATTTAAGTCTTTCATGTCTGCAATATGTACATTATGTTGTGGTAATAAATCATATATTAAATGTCTATAAACTTCAGTTTGTCGGCGCACTAATGCCTGAGTTCGCTCTGCAATTTTTGCTAATTGTTCTTTTGGTGTTAAGCCTGACTTATTTTCAGGCTTATGGAATCCTGCACGTACCTGATCCTGTAGACCCGCAACACGCACCATAAAAAATTCATCTAGATTCGAGCTAAATATCGCCAAAAATTTCAATCGTTCTAGCAGAGGATTGTTGATATCCTCTGCTTCCTCTAAAACTCGTTCGTTGAAGGCTAACCAGCTTAATTCACGATTATTATAGTATTGCGGCTTAGCGATTTCCTCTAGTAAACGACCTTGTACTTCTGTTAAATTCCCTTCACCTAACTGATTATTCGTAACTTCAGTTGTCATAATTGTTCAACCCTTCTTCAATAAAGTTTATTTTTATAGGTATTTTTAGTGCGCGTTCTAGATGTTTTTTATGTCGATTTGCTTGATATTTTTCAGCGGCCGCATTATGTTTTACATAGATGTTAAGCTGAACATAATCCTCTTTTGTTTGCATCTTAATGGTACGTACTATCTTTCTTTTAGATACATTTAACGCATAGACAAATTTTAAAAGTGCGCCAAAGTCTCGTATTTTACGATACTCCTCACGACTCATCCATTCTGTAAAAGGAGCTGCGAATAGCTGAAAATAATCTTTATTTTTATACGAGGCTAAAAGTGCTAATTTCACACGCTCTTTATGATTTAGCCCATCGATAGATTGGTTCGCAATTAAATAAAAGGTATGCTGACTCGCCGAACTTAACTCAATATACTCCCCTATATTAAAAACCTTCGCTGCTTTCGCCAATAATTGCAAATCTTTTGGATTATGTTGTAAACAACCGAAGCGACAGCATTCACGGTACAATTGATCCGTTAAACGCGTCAAATAGTCCACTTCTTTTTCAGTTCGACCATACTGACGAGCCAATCTTTTAGCGTTTCCCTCAAACACATTGTATTTATCAAACGCACTTTTATCTGTTTGCAAAATACGCTGTATAATGAGCCCTTCTCGCAAACCCTTCTTTGTTATTTGGAACAACTTACTGCCGACAACCTCCATTAACACATTGAAAACCTCTAGTGCAGGAGCGATGATGTCCGCACGATCTGCCGAAAGCCCATCTAACTGTTTCAATTCATTAAAACTTAAACTACCTAAAAACACACTGAGCTCAACTAAATTTTCCTTAGTCATTTCGTAGCCATGTACACTTGCTATTGGATATGCATGTTTTTGCTGATGAATTTGGGCAATATTTCGAGCACTACCACCAATGGCGATAATCGGTAAACCGATATCCTGAATCCATGGAAGTGATGTGAACTGTTCTTTAACAAATGCAATGAGTTCCTTTTTTTCACTACCATTCATAATCTCGCCCTTTACAAAACGTTGCTTTAAAGAAACTGTGCCAAAAGGAAAACTATAAGATTTCTGTAGGTCTTTATTTTCAAAAAGCGTTATTTCTGTACTACCACCACCAATATCAATAGTTACAGCGGACTTCGTGCCTATTGAATGCGCTACAGCAACAAAGCCATAATATGCCTCTTCTTCTTCAGATAATAGCTCTATTTGAATGCCTGTTCGTTCTTTCATTAAGGTAATAATTTTTGCTCTATTTGTTGCCTGACGGATTGCAGCTGTTGCAGCAGCTTTAACATCAGTCACTTCAAAATCATCGAGCATTGCTTTAAAAGTCAATAATGTTTCTTTTAATACTTGTATACCTTCTTCAGACATTTCACCAGAGGGCTGTAAATATGTACGTAAACGTGCAACTGTTTTAATATTTCCAATCTCACGAAGTCCCTCTTCTTTATCGTATTGATACAATACTAATCGAATGGTGTTAGAGCCAATATCGATGATAGCCGTTTTTAATTCATTCAAATAATCACTTCCTTAACGCATACATTCATACTATTTACTAATCGTTTAGCCTCTTCGGTCGTAGATACAAACCTGTGGGCTCTTAGCTTGCCAGTGTCAGGATACTCACGTCAAAGTTTTATAGACAAGTTGGCCCTTATTATTTTGTTCCTAGCATCATTTATCTATACAAAAAAGCCGGAGCCTAAAAGGCATCCGACTTCTTAAAATTATTAATATACTTTCAGGATACCCATTATTATTATTGTGAAGTACCTTAATCTCTATTGTTAAACCCTAATAAAAACTTATTTTTATAAGATAAGTTGATCTATACGTAAAATAAGCTCCGCAATTTCAGGCTTACTAATTTGATCCTCTGCACCTACTTGGTCACCTTTATGACGAAGATCATCCGTAATTAAGCTTGAGAAAATAATAACTGGAAGCTTTTGGAGGTCTGGATGCTCTTTTATTTTACGTGTTAAATGATGCCCATCCATTTGTGGCATTTCAATGTCTGTCACAACTAATTGAATATGCTCAGCTACTTCGTTACCACCTTTGACGATAGTTTCAAGATATTCATAAGCATCACGACCATTTTCAAAGAATTCAACATTCGCATAACCTGCCTCATTCATAGTATCGAATAAGAGCTTACGTAGTAACGGTGAATCTTCAGCAATTAAAATTCGTTTTTCAGAGCGCTCACGTTTACCGAGCTTTTTAACGGATTCTACACTAATACCAGAATCCGGATTTATATCCACCATAATTCTTTCGAAATCTAGTAATAAAATCATTTGTTCATTTTGCTTAATAACACCAATTACTTGTGATGTTCCTCCTTGATACATATCAGAAGGTTTCTCGATTTGATCCCATGAAATACGGTGGATCTGCGTTACATTATCTACATGGAATACTACGCGCTGTTTATTAAACTCAGCTACAATATATTTTTGCTGAGGACTACGCTCTGCCTTTTGAATACCTAACACTCGAAGCATATCAACTACTGGTAAAACCTCACCTCGTAATTGAATTATCCCTTCTACATGCGGGTGCGCGTGTGGAATAAATGTTACTGGAATCGGTTGAATGATTTCCTTTACTTTAATAACGTTAATACCAAATTTATTGTTCGCTACTTCAAATTCAACAATTTCTAGCTCATTTGTGCCACTTTCTAACAATATACCTTTATGTTCCAAAGCAACCCCGCTCCTTTCTCCTCAACTACAATTTAATATAATTTATAATTCAATTGTATCATAGGCAATACATTTCTCCTACTTGCTTTTTCCAATTTTATTGTGAACATGGGTTGTTATCATAACATTGGGTTGATTTCCATTCCGACAGGGCGCTTGACTGGGCATGCATACGTTTTTTCAAATATCATCCCCAACTTTTGAGCCATTAACTTTCAGATGTACCAATAGCCCAATTATCGTCATCACAATTAATGTCGATAATGCAACACGACTTGCTAGCGTTCCGTAATCTTTCATCCATAATGTGACCGTTCCATAGACTGCCGGCCCAATAATGGAGGATACTTTACCCGAAAATGCAAATAAGCCAAAAAACTGACCCCGTTTGTCTTCTGGAGACAATTCAATAATATATGTTCTAGATGTTACCCACATGGATCCTAGTGATACGCCAAACATACTACCTGCAAGCCAGAACATCCATTGCTCTGTCGCAAAGACAGCAAATGTTAAAGCGACAATCATTAATAGCGCCACCACGGTAATCGCACGTTTGGCTCCTATTGCTTTTGTAATATAACCAAATGTAAAAGAGCCTATAATAGTTGAAACCGTAGACACTAAGTAAAGCACGATAAATTGACCCGACGTCAAGCCAACAATCGTTGTTGCATATACAGCCATCATTGCAATGGTTGTTGCAATGGCATCATTTAAAAAGAAATAAGCAATCATAAAGGTGAAAATAGTTTTATATTGCTTCATGTCTTTAAAGGTTTGAACAATTTCCTTATAGCCATCTAGGAATTTAATAGGCTTGCGCTGAGACCTTGAAATTGGTGTATCCTTATTAATAAAAAATAATGGCAAAGAAAATAACAAATATAAAATTGCAGTTGGAATAAATGCTCGATGGAATCCACTATTTCCTACATACAAATAAACAAGTAATCCAAGAATTGTACCAAGATATCCAATCGCTACCCCATAGCCAGAAATAAGGGGCATTTCTTCTTTTGTCCCTAAATCACTCATCATTGAATCATAGAACACTAGACTTGAATTAAAGAAAAATTTTGCGATGATAAAGCTAACTACAACTAAAAATAAACTAAGTGGCACACCTGAATAATTTGTTGACGTCTGTAGATTCGCAAAAACACCCATCATAAAGGTGGAAAAGATAGAGATAGATGCAAACCACACTATAAATCTCTTTTTATAGCCCGTATTATCTATCCATACACCAAAAAGTGGTGAAAAAATGACGAGGAAAAAGCTGGCAATGGCATTCGCATAAGAAATAAACGTGCTTGCCACCTGCTGCATTACCTCATTGGTCCCTAAAATTTCATCCATATAAAAAGGGAAAAATATAGTATTAATATTTGAAGAAAATATTGTATTCGCAAAATCATAAAATGCCCACGATAAAATTGGCAATGATAAATAAAGAGCTAACTGGCTCCGATGCTGTGCGTCTACTACTGAATTCCGCTTCATAAAACCCTCCTCCCTATTCTCTATAATATTAAATAATCTCCCTCATGTAATAAAAAATACCTCTTATTTAAAGAAAATTTACACTATTTACAATATACAATTATTTTTTATTACCTAACACTTTTGAATAAACGAATTTTAGCCTTAGCTGCGGAATACTAAAGATTACAACTTCATAATAAAAAAATATCCAAGCCCCCTCGCTTGGATATCCTTTTTACTATTCTTCTATATCTACCCACGTAGAAGACCATTTTTCAATTGCTTTTAGGACCGGCGCAAGTGCATGTCCTTTTTCTGTTAGCTCGTATTCAATCACCACTGGTGTCGATGGAATAACAGTGCGTTTCACAATGTTCTCGATCTCTAATTCTTTTAATCTCTCCGTTAATACGCGACTGCTAATACCCATTTGTTTTTTAATTGTTGAATACCGTTGAGAACCTTCTAATAACTGATAAATAAGCAGGGTATTCCAGCTATGATTTAAAATTTTTAGCGCCTTTTCAAATCGTGGGCAAATTTTTTTTTGATCCAATTTACTTGCCTCCTAAGTACTTCGTTCTTATATAAGAGTATATCATTTTTATGAAAATCAGTTTTAAAAATAAAATTAAGTTACTTGACAAAACTTGTTTTTAAAAATAAACTAAGTTACGAAATGTAAGTAAAAAAACAAAAGGAGTTTATTATACTATGCAAAATATCGGTTCAACTATTTTACGTGTGGTGCTTGGCTTTATTTTTGCCGCTCACGGATATCAAAAGTTTCAAGGTGGTATCGGCTTTACAGCTGATTATTTTGATGCCATTGGTATTCCAGGCTTTATGGCTTATATTGTTGCCATTATAGAACTAGTCGGTGGTGCTGCAATTATTCTAGGTTTAGGCACAAGACTTTTTGGCGCTTTATTGACAGTGACTATGATTGTTGCCATTTTTACAGCGAAGCTTAGTGTTGGCTTCATCGGTGAAAACGGCTTAGCTGGATATGAATTTGATTTAGCTTTAGCTGCAATTGCTTTATACTTCGCACTTGCAGGAGCATCAAGTTTTTCTTTAGACGCAAAACTTTTTGATAAAGAGTAATGTTTCGTAGTTAACTATTTTCTGTGTGTTAGTGAGCTGCCTCTTTATCAAATACAAAACCCGAAGCATCCATCCTTTCATAAGATGATACTTCGGGTTTTCTAAAAGTTAGAATTCTTCGCTCTTTATAGTCAGTATTTTATTGATACGCCTTTAAAAGAGCCTGTGTACCGTTTTCACCATAGCCCGCTTCCACTAGTTTTTCATACATATCATAAGCAAGTGCTAGACCTGGTAATGTAATCCCCATTTTTTTTGATTCGTCTAAAGCAATTTTCATATCCTTTACAAAATGCTTAATATAAAAACCTGGTGCGTAATCTTCTTTAATCATACGGGGTGCTAAATTACTTAACGACCAAGAGCCTGCTGCACCAGACGAAATGGATTGCAATACTGTTGGTAAATCAAGCCCAGCCTTTAAACCGTAAGTAAGTGACTCACACACACCAATCATTCCTGCAGCAATAACTATTTGATTACACATTTTAGCATGCTGTCCTGCACCAGCTTCACCTTGATAAACAATATTTTCACCAAAATGTTTCATAACTGATAAAACTTTATTAAATGTAGCTTGGCTTCCACCAACCATAATTGATAATGTCCCATTTTGAGCACCAATATCCCCCCCAGAAACAGGTGCATCTAGCGCTTCCACCCCAAGCTTTTGGGCATGCTCAAAAATTTCCTTTGCCAATGTTGGCTCGGACGTGGTCATATCAATAACGATATTGCCGGGTTCAGCTGTTTGAAATAAACCATTATCTCCAAAATAAACTTCCTCTACATCTGCTGGGTATCCAACCATTGTAAAGGCAATTTCCTTATTTTTAAATGCTTCTGCTGGAGTACTTGCCCATTTTGCCCCTAGCGCTAAAAGCGGCTCCGTTTTCTCCTTTGTGCGTGTGTAAACTGTCACCTCATGACCATCTTTTAATAAATGCTTTACAATACTAGCACCCATAACACCAGTGCCGATAAATGCAATACTCTTTTTTCTCATATGTACATACTCCTTTGTTATCCAGGCTATCGATTCTACGTACCCAATCATTAGCACTTATTTTTATCTTCCAGTGTAGTCTAATAAGTGCGATAATTCAAACTCCTTTTATTATCTTGTACTAAATGCCTTTTGCTGGACACTCGCTGAAAGAAGTTAAATCAATTTCACCTAGAATAAAGATAAAAAAAGAGAGCACGTGATGGGGTATCACTGCTCTAAAGGGGGAAATGAGAATGTTGCTGTGTTCAAAATAAGTATTCTCCAAAAAATACTTTTTAAACATATTATTTAAAAAGTTTATACTCTAAATAAGGGAACATTCTTTCAATCTTCTTGATCTTCTTCTTCTTCAAATGCTGTCTGTCTATAATAAGTATTCATTAACTGATCTAATCTGCGACTCAGTTGAATGGTTTTTGCATTTTGTAATCCGTTCTCTACACCTGAGCGAATCATCATCTCACGAGTTTGCTCCATCTGTTTCAAGAGTAGATTGACCATTCATACAACCCTCCACACACAAATAATCATACCATTATTATACATTTATATTTCATTTCTTACAGCATTAACTTACGACAATGTTCGACAAATTAGCTTCTTGCAACTTCTTGATAAGTATAGATTACGCGTCCATTTTGTTTGGCCTCACCTCTAAAATGTTTAAATAAAGGATGTTTTACAAGCACTTCTCGAAACTCATAAAATTGTTCCTTTTCTATTTCTATACTTTTTAATTCCCCATTTTGTAATTGTTTAAGCATATTTTCGTATTTTTCCATTTTTTCTTTTCCTCTCTTCTCAATATTTTGTGTAATAGATTATGAATTATTCAAAAAAAGCTTTACGTTTTCCATTTTTTCATGCAAACTGTATATTATTAGTCGATGAAGGAGCTGACTGTCTGTGAAAATAGCTGAAGTTGGAAATATTATCGAGTTTAAAGATGGCTTACAAGGTATAGTAGAAAAAGTAAATGAAAATTCGGTGATCGTTGATTTAACATATATGGCGAATTTCGATTCCCTTGAAATTGAAGAAAAAACGGTCGTCAACCATAAACGTTACAAAATTTTATATGCAAACGAGGCTTAATAGTCTGAATAGTCCCTATTTGTCTTTATAGATGATAAGGGGCTTTTTTTTTGATAATATTAAAAGCATGGAGGTCGAATAATGCTTACAAATTCGAAACAAACAATAATATTGCTCCTTTCTTTATTATTCGTTTATGGCATGCTTGCATATACCTTTGCTAACCAAGCTGTATTTTGGTACCTATATGCATTTACTTTACTTGTATGTATTGCCATTGCCATTTTGGCTGGTAAAATTGAAGATCAGTTACCTACTTGGAAATTTTTACTTTTCGGTATTGGGTACGGTACAATAACATACGGTATTATACGCTTTGGCTATTGGCTTGCACCATACATTAATGATTCATTAGTACAGTCAGTACAAAAATTTTTAACAAACTATGGACCACAAAATATTTGGCACTATATTTTACTCGTATTCATTGTTGCAATTGGTGAAGAGATCTTTTGGCGTGGCTATGTTCAACAACAGCTGAAACGTTTTATGCGTCCTATTTTTGCTGTTATTGTAACTGCGATTTTATGCGCAATCTCTATTGCATTAAGCGGCTTTATGCTTGGTATGATCGCTGCACTTGTAACCGGCCTTATTTGGGGCTTTTTATATGAATGGCGTAAAAGTATGCCACTTGTTATTGTAACCCATGTAGTTTTTGTACTACTATTATTTTTAGTGTTACCTTTAACATGATAACATTAAAATTTGGAAACATTTTATCTTTACTAGCGTTTAATTAAGAAAGGGAGGGCTTTTCATGCAAAAAAAATTATTTTCTGTACCTGCATTATTACTAACAGCTGTTTTAGTCGTAGGATGTAATACTTCTGAAACAAAGGATTCTGATGCTCAAAAAAATGAGCCATCAAATACACCGACTGAACAGCAACAACCATCATCTAAGGATACAACTGTAGATGAATCGCAAGAAACGCCTGCATCAAATGAAACAAATAAGGACAATAAAGACAATACAACTAAAAAAGAACAAGAAGTTAAATATGTACAAAAAGGTGTAGACAAGACTGAAAAAGCAACGGAATCAAAAAGTGCTGATCAAGACTATAAAATACACCAACTACCTGGATTTACACTTAGCCAAGAAGAACCAGGTAAAGACATGTTAGTTTCTAATGACAATGCTGACGTATTTATGCGTATCGAATCTATTGATGCATCACAAACAAAATATGAAGATGCAAAAACATCTATGCAAGATTATATGAATGCTGTTGGTGAACCATCAAATTTATCTTCTGAGGATTTAGCTGCATTTAAAGATATTAAAAACATTGAGGGTTATGTTGTACATTTTAAAGAAGATAAAGAAAAAGTAATCGGCGTTGTTTTTGAAAAAGATGGTTTAATTACAAAACTAATAATTCACGATAACGACGAATTAGATTTAGCAGATGCTATGCTTAAAATGGCAGCAACTATTTCTAAAAAATAATTATTCAAATAAGACTGTAGACAAACTTGTTTGCTCTATAGTCTTTTTTATGTTGACTGTGTTATTTTTAATGCTGATTTTGATTTAAATTAAGATATATCTTCTAAACCAATCATTATAATTTTTCGTCATCAGCTATAGATTTATAATCTTTACAAGGATATAGAATATTCAGACTTTCTTATGTGATATAAACCTTTTTTAACGCGCTTTCCATCGGTTTGATTTCATACGATAATGTTCCATCTCTTTTTCTTTTGCATTTGTATTGTACGCTCTCCAACATTAACAAATGACATTAGAGCCAATCATATTATCATGTTTTCACAACACGCCCCATACAAGCTAATTTGGAAACAGTTGCTTTTGAGCAGTCTCTGGCAATGAGTACAAAAACTTGTTCTCGACTAATGCCGCTATGTTTAGCTTAGAGATTATAGCAAGAAGCTCAACAGGTTCCAAATAGTAACGTTCTTTAACAGAGCCTTTATTTTTAATAGGGTTTATAGCATAATTATGAGGCTGATTTTCGTTTCTGCAGGCGTTGTCCTATGAGCGACTAGGAACGATCACGTGGGCTTTAAGCACTCAGTATACTTAGTCCTTCGCCTGTGCTCGCTCCTGCCTTATCTATGACGCTAATGATTTAAGAGGGATTTGTTGGAGTACAATTTAACTTCTTCCAAAATAACGTAAAAAAGTTGCCTCAAACTCATTGAGACAACTTTTTTTAATAAGATAAGTCTTTAATAGACAGGCCTAATTTTTTTAATAAAGTGATAGCTTGGCCTTTTTCTTCAACAGATAATACACTCATCAATTCATGTAAATGCTGTTCATGTTTTGGAAATAGTTCTCCCATAAATGCTTCACCTTTGTCCGTAATTTCTGCATAGGTAACACGGCGATCTGATGGACATGAGACACGCAATAAATACCCTCTTTTTTCAAGTTTGTCAATGACATACGTAATAGACCCACTAGCTAGCAAAATTTTATTGCCAATTTGCTGTAATGGCTGTCTTCCTTTATGATAAAGAAGCTCTAATACAGCAAATTCAGTAGGATTTAATCCATTCTCTTGAAATAATTGATGGGTCATCTCATTAATCGCTTTATGTGCACGTGATAATACTATATATAATTTTAAAGATTGCTTTATATCTTCTGACGTCATATCCTTTTCCTCTCAATTCGCGTTTTATACATGCCATTATAGCGATATTAGAAAAGCATTGTCAAAAGCAATATTTGATTTTAAGTTTTTCACAGTGGTTTAATTTACCACTCAGACGCTTTTTATGTTACTAAATAAGCAGAATCTTTCGTGGAAACATCCATTGTATCCATCTGATTAAATGTGTAAATCGGGAATTGTAAGTGGAAGCATGTACCCTTCTGTAATTCACTATTCACACCTATTACACCTTCATGCTCTTCAATCACCTTTTTCACGAAAGCAAGACCTAGTCCTGTCCCTGTTGATTTTGTCGTGTAAAAAGGTTGGAATAAGTTTTGAAGGGTAGCACTGTCCATACCGACACCTTCGTCTTTAATCAGTAATTCTACAATCGCACAGTCAATAACATTCATTTCTACTGTGATCGTTCCACTATTATTCATGGATTCCATCGCATTTTTAATAAGATTCATGAATACTTGCTTTAAACGATTCTCATTGCCACCAATGTATACTTGTGTAGAAGGAGAAATGTATTGAATCATAATATTTTTCATAAGCGCATCTGGAAGCATAAACTCAATCACTTGCTTTACAATGTGATCTAGCTCTAATAATTCCACTTTCATACATGTTGGCTTGGACAATACTAAAAGCTCGGATAAAATTTGTTCCATCCGTTGAAGCTCACTATCGATGACAGATAAATACATGCGTGACTCTTCATCTGCATTTAGTTTTAACAATTCGGTAAAGCCCTTTAAAGAAGTTAATGGATTACGAATTTCATGGGCGATACTTGCAGCCATTTGACCGACAACATTTAAAGCTTGTTGATGTTCAACTTTATGTTGAAGTTGTTTCTTTTCTGTTTCATCATTAATGACTGTGACAATAATATTATTATATTCATCAAAGATACTCGAAATTTCATAATAGCAAGGGCTAGTAACTATAGTTTCATCAACTACATGAATACTTGCATGCTTTTCACCCATCAGTTTAGAAAGGTATGTTGTAATTTGACCCTTCTTCAATGTAAATGCATCGAATATGTGCTGATGTGCCTTATGAAGTAGCAGCGATTTTTCGGTTCTTAAAAACATTTCAGCATACTTATTTAGCCCAAGAATTATCCCGCTAGCGTCACTTATAATAACAGCATACGGTAAGTGATCATAAGCATTGAGAGATTGTGATCTCTCCTGCTCTTGACTAACATATAATTCATGAGCTATGTCATTATTTAACGTTGAAATTTGCGCAACAATTTCTTCTGTGTTTGGATCATAAAAACATTTGAAGGACATCATTTCATACTCATTACCATTTGTTTGAATATTGAAGATTTCTTCTGATCTTAAATCATTTTCTAATTGTTTAACGAATTTCGCCCAATTTAAATTAGATGGCTCGTCCATAGTTAAATAGCCAATATACGTTGAATTGAGATTAAAAAGTTTAATAGCCGCCTCATTCACGTTCAAAATTTTCCCTGCTTTATTAAGAATAAGTGTTGGTGACGAAGTACTTGTCATAAGATTTCCAAAACATTGATTAATATCATTTTGCTTCAACTTTCTCACCGAACCTTTCAAAAGAGTAAAAAACCTCTTAATCGAATTTTGAGCCTTTACTATACTTTATGACTGCACGAATCTATTATTACAAAATTTAGTAAATTTAAGTATAAAAATTATTTCACGAACTGTTCACAAAATAAATAGGCAAAAAGGATTATATTGTATGACAGCTACTTGACTGTTACAATTAGAAATTGAAAGGAAGATTATTGCATGAATACTATTTTAACTACTTTAAACGCAAAGTATATTCACACAAATCTAGCATTGCGTTATTTAAAAGGTGCAGCTTTACCAGAATTTAATCCAATTATTGCAGAATATACAATTAAAGATCCTGCTTTTAATATTGTATCAGATTTATTCCAAAAAAAACCTGATATTGTAGGATTTAGTTGCTATATTTGGAATATTGAAGAAACTATTCACGTCATCAAGATGTTAAAAACTGTCTGTCCAAATGTTAAAATTTTGCTCGGTGGACCTGAAGTTTCTTATGATGCCCACCATTGGTTACGTAAAATTGAAGAGGTTGATTTCATTGTTATGGGTGAAGGAGAAACTTCCTTTAAACAGTTACTACGCTATTTGCATGGAGAAATTGCATTAGACGATGTTCCAGGGATTTGCTACTTAGAGGATGGTAAAGTACGAATTCACGCACAAGCACCCAAAATAGATTTACGTGAGTTACCAAGTCCATTTCGTTTTGAAGAGGACCTCCCTCATCTAAGCAAACGAATTCAATATATTGAAACAAGTCGAGGCTGTCCATTTAGCTGTCAATTTTGTTTATCTTCTATTGAAGTAGGTGTTCGTTATTTCAACAGAGAAAAAATAAAAGAAGATATTCGATTCTTGATGGACAATGGTGCACGTACGATTAAATTTGTCGACCGTACATTTAATATAAGCCGCAGCTACGCCATGGAAATGTTCCAATTTTTAATCGATGAACATAAGCCAGGGGTTGTATTCCAATTTGAAATTACGGCAGATATTATGCGTCCTGAAGTTATCCAGTTTTTAAATGATAACGCACCTAAAGGGCTTTTCCGTTTTGAAATTGGTGTTCAATCAACGAATGATTTAACAAATACTCTTGTGAAGCGCCGTCAAAACTTTGAAAAGCTAACACGTACAGTGACGATGGTCAAAGAAGGTGGAAAGATTGATCAGCATTTAGATTTAATCGCTGGTTTACCGGAGGAGGATTATGCAAGCTTCCGTCAAACCTTTAATGATGTTTTCGCAATGCGACCAGAAGAATTACAGCTTGGATTCCTTAAACTTCTGCGCGGTACTGGCCTTCGTCTAGAGGCTGAAAAATTCGGCTATACGTATGTGGACCAATCTCCTTACGAGATTTTCTCAAACAATGTCTTAACGTTTGATGATATAGTACGCATTAAACATGCAGAGGATGTACTTGAGAAATATTGGAACGATCATCGTATGGATCATACAATTGAATACTTAGTAACTGAAGTGTTTGAAACACCATTTGATTTCTTCCAAAACTTCGGTACTTATTGGGAAACAAAAGGTTGGTCTCGTATCGGTCATCAGCTTGAGGATTTATTCCGTCGTTTATTAATGTTTTTAGAAACTGTAGAGGGTGTTAATTTAACTATCATTCAAAGCCTCATGCAACTAGATTATTTAATGGCACAGCAGTTCCAGCCACGTAAATTATGGTGGAAGGAACGCCCTACAGAGGAGCAACAGAAAGCACTTTATACGGCCTTGCGTGAAAACCCTACAATTGCAGGTGAGGAATTCGCCAGCTTCAATCTATCTGAAAAAGAGTTATTTAAACATACGCTCATTATTCCGCACCATGTAGATTACCAAAATTTCTCAAATGGCAAAATTGTACAAAAAAACGGCTATTTATTAACTTACTTCCGTCACGGTCAAGCACCATACTTTGCAACAATCCACTCTATATAATAAGAAACGCTAGTCCTTTAATAAAGTTTAGGACTAGCGTTTTTTTCATCCATTTAAGCGGGAATTTTCAACTTTTCCAGTAATCTAAAATGACCAATTTATTTGTGTCATTGTCAGTAATAACCATAACTTTAATACAATCAACAGATATTCTATGCGCATTACAATTATCCTAAAAAAGTTTAGTACGAAATCCTCAACCTGCCAACACCCTAATATTGTAAATATTACCTATTAAATAATCGTAATAACCAGGAAAAAACAATTTAAAATTTTTCGACAATTTTGTGGCAACGTCCTTTTTTTCGTCAATTAAACAATCTTAGACACTTTTTATGCATAGATTTTCTACTGATATAATCTCTAAATGTCTCCGTTTTAATATACGGATTTCAATAAGCTTTTAGGGTTAATCGGAAATAATAAAAAAGAGCGGAATTAGCTCTTTTTTATTCTCCTAGTAATTTACCCAATAATTACTCGTTCTTTAGGATAGTGGTAATTAGATTTTTTTCCTCTACCTCCGCCACCTAAAGTGTAAAGGAAGGAAATTAAACCGACACGACCAACAAACATTAAAATCATAATGATAATTTTGCCAACTACCGATAGGTCGGAAGTGATTCCTAAAGACATCCCACACGTTCCGAACGCTGATGTAATTTCAAAGATTATTTGAATCAGTGATGCGTGTGGCTCAGTAATGAGTAAAATAATTGTCGCAACTAATACCATAAAGAATGCCAATAAAATAACAACAAACGAGCGGAATACATCAATTAAATGTATTTCACGTCCGAATACTTGAATATCTTCCCTTCCTCGCGAAAAGGTAATTAGGAATAAAATGGCCATGGCAAAAGTTGTTGTACGTATTCCTCCACCAACTGAACTTGGCGAAGAACCAATAAACATTAAAAAGCTCATAAAAATATCTGTCGCTTCACTAAAGGTTGTTACATCATACGTCGTAAGTCCAGCTGATCGTGTTGAAACAGAATGAAACATTGCAGAAAACAGAGCCTCATGCCAAGACATTCCCTTAAAGGAATGGAATGATTCAAGCAATAAAATAACGACAGCCCCTACCACAAATAAAATTGCGTATGTGGAGGTAGTTATTTTTGTAAATAAACTAAAGCGGAAATTTGCATGGCGATTTAATAAAAAAGTTTTCACTTCAACCAAAACTGGGAAGCCTATCGCACCAAGCACAATTAACACCATTGTTATCAATTGAACAAAGTAATCGTTATGAAACGGAAGTAAGCTCATACCCGTAATATCAAAGCCACCATTTGTAGTAGCTGAAACGGAGGCAAAGACACCATGAATCAAGGCTTCTTCAAAAGTGTCAAAATAGTTAGTAAAGTGCAAAGTTAAAATGAACGCACCCATCACTTCAATACCGATTAAGATTTTCAATATTTCCCGAATTAATTGAACAACCCCTGACAAATTGTATTGATTATGATCGATCATAATCAATTGACGCTCACGCATACCGATTTTTTTCCCAACAAGTAACCACACAAAGGTACCAAGTGACATAATGCCAATTGCGCCAAGCTGTAAAATAACAAGAACCATCACTAGCCCGAATGTGGTATAGCTTTCAGATATATTGAATGTTGTTAAACCTGTTACACTAACTGCACTTACTGCAGTAAACAAGCTATCTAATAATGAAACTTTAACACCTTCTTGATGAACGCCTGGTAGCAGTAGTAACAGGAAGGAAATAGCTATAGCTATAAAATAATAAGAGACAAGTACCTGAAAAGGTGTGACAAGCCTATTCTTTGATCTTTTCCAGGGCACTTTGACAACCCCTTCCTTATATGATGCCAAACTCGATAGATATTAGTATAGAAAAAATACATCAAAAAAGAAAGAGGAATAGATACGACTATTCCTCTTAAAGATCATTGAACTTGTTTTTTATGACGAACTCCTACTAAATAACCTACTAATGCGATGGCCACTAATACAATCCAGAAAGTTAACTCCCACACAGTAGAATGCGGAAACTCTGCAGGTAATATGCCCACCTTCTCATGTGACAAAGTCAACACAACAAGCTTCACGCCTACCCAACCTACAATTAAAAACGCAGCGGTCTCAAGTGAGGGGTAGTCATTTAATATTTTCACAAACCATTGTGCCGCAAATCGCATCATTATAACTCCGATAAACCCTCCAAGTAACATGACAATAAATTGTCCACCATTGATGCCACCTATATCAAAGTTCCCTACCTGCGGTAAAGTTACAGCAATGGCAACTGCAGCAAGCATAGAATCAATAGCAAATGCAATATCCGCTGCCTCTACCTTAAGCACTGTCATCCAAAAACCAGCGCCCTTTTTCCCCACTTCATCGTTAGATTCTTCGTTTGAATCCCCTTTATGACGCAAATCATATATATTTTTGGCAGACATGAATAGTAAATAAGCTGCTCCCAACGCTTGAATTTGCCAATAATTCACTAATACTGTAATGACAAAAAGTGCTGAGAATCGAAAAATTAATGCCCCAAATAATCCATAAAATAATGCCTTTTTTTGTTGTTCCCGTGGTAAGTGCTTCACCATCACAGCCATTACAACTGCATTATCTGCTGCTAATAACCCTTCTAATACTACAAGTACAATAAGTACCCAGCCGTATTGTAATAAAATTGATTCCATTCATGTGCCTCCTCTAAAGCTCTGTATACCCAAAATAATCATTACTATACGAGTACAAAAGAAAAGACCTCTGCCCCTATAAAAAGGCAAAGGTCTCGCTAAGCAAATAAATACTAGTCGTTGAATACTGCTAGTATGGAATTATTCGCTTATCACACCCGATGGTAAAAAACCACGTCATGACGAATGTGAATCCAGATACTTCGCTCGTATCTGTTAGCTACTCCCCTTTGACAAAACGTCGAAGGTATTTTTCTTCTGAAAACTTATTATAGCACTATCATATATGAGTGGCAAAATTATCTACCCCATTTTTAATCTACAATATTTTTTGTGCGAAAGCGTAGCGTCAGCAACAGATGTCTTTTGTGCGAAAGCGCAGTGCTAACGTAGCGTCAGCAACACCGATGCAGGTCAGTTAGCCGTTATCGCATGGATGCGATAACGGCTAACTTCCTATTGAACTCCTTTTCGATTCCGTGACATCCGCCAGAGGCTTTAACTTCTTTCAGCGGGTGTTTGGACACCCGCTGAAAGAAGTTGATTAATGATAACTTGTTTGTTTGCTAGATGGCACTGGATGTAAACATCGATTTCTATCACCGTCCACTAATTGAAGCTTCACTTTATTTGAATTTGATAGCGTTTATCTTCTTTATGCGCTAAATAAAAATCAATCATTCTAGGCATAGTCAGTATAAAATCGGGACATGCAATACTACCCTTTTTCAAAATAGTAACTGCTTCGGATGTATCGAACTTAGCATTCCAAGCTAAGTAGTCTAGAGTTTCTTGCTCAACACCTAGATATTTTCGAATAAGTGGTATTTGTAAAGATGTTCTTGCTAGTATTAACGGTAATCGCCCTTTAGGATAATGGTTAGTTAATAATTTTACCATCGTACGATACACTTCCTGCACAGGATGAGGATTCGGGTCCGTTAGATGCAAAGTTTTCCCTTCAGCACATTTTTCATCAACGAGATAAGTCGAGGCATTTATAATATAATCCACTGGTACCACATTTATTGTTGAAGTTGATCGTCCAATATACGGGATAAAAGGAAGGCACTTTAACTTATCTACCATATTTAAAAAGAAATAAGGCCCATCGAATTTAATCGTTTCTCCTGTTTCAGAATGTCCACGTACTATGCCAGGTCGAATAATTGTCAGTGGTATTTCTGATTTCAAATCTTCTACTCGATGCTCAGCTTCATATTTTGTTTCTTCATAATAATTCTTAAATGCGGGCGGACGAATTAGTTCATTTTCACGCAAAACACCTTCACGTGTACCAGCTACATACGCTGTACTAAAATACATATAGCGTCTTAAGTTCGGCAGTGTTCGAACAAAATCATTGACCATCGTCGTACCATGCACATTTACCTTCCATGCTAGATCGCGTGGTACCGCTAAATCATAAATAGCAGCTAAATGCCAGAGCACCTCAATTTGAGGTACAATGTCCTGTACTGCTTGATTTTCAAGACCGAGATTCGGTAATGTAATATCTCCCTCTACAATACGAATAGAACAGTTTGGAAACTCCGCTACTATTTTTTCTCTTTCTAAATTTGCTTTTACAAATTCACCAGCTAAAACAATAGCGATGACTTCCTGTGATTGTTTTTTTCGTAATAACGCTCGTATTAATTGACTTGAAATAAAACCTGGGAAACCTGTAAAAAAATGAACCCCCATCTTTCATCCCCCCTGAACTTACCGCATCTTCCTAGTTTCTTTATCCATTAAGCTATAAATAATCGGTACAATATATAATGTCAACAAAGTTGATGTCACAAGTCCTCCAATTACTACAATCCCCATCGGTTGATTCATCTCTGTTCCTTCACCAATACCAAGAGCAAGTGGTAGCAATCCTAAGATTGTTGTTAGTGCAGTCATTAAAATTGGTCGAAATCGATCTTGGGTAGCCAGTAAAATCGCATCATACGTCGCCATTCCCCTAGCTTTTTGTTGATTAATATAATCGACAAGTACAATCCCGTTATTCACGACAATTCCAACTAGCACTAAGATGCCTATAACAGATGTCACACCAACTAACGTGTTCGTAGCAAACATTGCAATGGCAACGCCAATAATCATTAATGGTACTGTGAACATGATAACGAATGGATATTTGAATGATTCAAATTGAGCAGCCATTACGATATATACAAGGACTATTGCTAATGCCACGGCTAAAAGCATATCATTAATCGCACTATCGTAAAGCTCACGATCTCCACTAAAGACAACTTGAGTTTCAGTTGGTAATTTCGCTTTTTCTAATACTTTGTCCACTTTTGCTGAGATGCCTCCGAGCGATTCCATCGTTTCATACTCGACAAAAAATGCAACCGCTGCCGCCTGATCAGAACGTCTTATCGATACTGGTCCCTCTTGGACAGAAACTGTAGCAATATCCTCTAGCTTTACAAATAAACCTGCAGGGGAACGAAGCTGCATCGATTTTAATGACTCGATACTATCATTAAACACTTGTCCAAAGCCTGTATAAACAGGCAATACAGCACCATCCTCTGCCATTATTTGCGTAGTTAGCTGACCCTTCGTCATTTGATTGACCGTTTGAGCAATTTGTGCGGGTACAAATCCGTAGTCCTTCGCCTTTTCTCGGTCTACTTCGACTTGAATTTCTTTTACAGTAATATCTAAATCCGTAGATACTTTTGTGATGGCTTTTACCATTAATAGCTCCTGCTGTAATTTATCAACAGAGCTTTGAAGTCTTTGCTCATCAGAGTCTGTTAACCTGAACGTTAATGTATTTGGTGACGATCCTGTTGTCGTTGAGACATTAAAGTTGATTTCAACTTGCTCACCTAGCTCTTTATGCAAATCTCGCTCAACCTCTTCTACAAATTCAAAAATTGAACGATTCCTATCTGCTAGAGGAACAAGCTTTACATATAGTTCTGCTTGGTTTGCACTTGTTTGTCTCCGTGCTTGTGCCTGTTGCGTACCACCGATTAGGCTAACATATACGTCAACATCTTTCTCCTGTTTTAGGCGTTCTTCAATTTTCGCTACAACTTTTTCTGTTTCTGATACTGCTACCCCTTTTTCTAGATTTACACTAATGGAGGCAAACCCTTCATCCGTTGGCGGTAAAAACTCAGTACCAATTTTCATAAGCCCAAACAACGCAAGCCCAAAACAGACAACTGCTGACATTAGTACAAGCATACGGTGACGCAATACCCAAATAATTGATGTTTTGTAGCGCTTGTAAAAAGATGACTCAATACGTTTTTCGTAAATATTCGTAGATTTCATTTTTAAAAGACGACTTGCAAGCATTGGGACAACCGTTAACGCAACGACTAAAGAAGCAATTAAGCTAAAGGAAATAGTTAATGCAAATTCTGTGAAAATTTGTCCTATTAAACCTTCAATAAACATTACAGGAATGAATACTGCAATAGTTGTTAGAGTGGAAGCAGTAATCGCAAGTGCCACTTCCTTTGTCCCTTCTTTCGCTGCTGTTTTCGGATCCTTGCCAAGTCCTAAATGTCGTTCAATGTTTTCAATAACAACGATGGCATTGTCAACCAACATACCGATGCCAAGTGCTAACGCCCCTAACGTCATAATATTGAGTGAAAAATTTGCAAAAAACATTAAAACAAATGTAACAATCACTGAATATGGTATCGCAATGCCAATGATAATAGGGCTTTTCACACTACGTAGAAAGACAAACAATACGAACATTGCAAATAATCCACCTAGAAGTAAAGAAGATCCGATATTACTAATGGCTAAATCCACGTAGTTCCCTTGGTCCACCAGTACGTCTGCAACGATTCCTTGATATTGCTTCTTTGTTAATAATTCATTTAAAGCTTCTTTAAAAGCTTTTGAAACCTCTGCTGTATTAGCACCCGATTCCTGTAATACAGACATTAATACCGCAGGATGTTCATTTGCTCGTGTAGTAGTTACAGATTTTTGTTCCACACGTTCAACAGTCGCTACTTCTCCTACTGTTAATGCTTTACCATCTAGTGGATTTACTGAAATGATTAAATCAGCAATGCTTTCAAGCGAATTTATAGTGCTTAAAATACGTGTCGTTAACATCTTCCCGTCTGCCGTTAACACTGGTTCACCAGGAAGAGAAACATTGTTCGATTGAATAATTTGAATAATATCTGCTTGCGATAATCCTTTTTCAACTAGCATCGATTCATCTAAAGTTATTTGAACTTCTTCCATCAGCTTGCCAGAAATATTGACACTTGCGACACCTGCTGTTCGACGAAGTTCTTTTTCCAAGGCTTCCGCCAATAAACGTACATCTATATTGTCATTTTCCGCACGTAGTGAAAGTTGTATTATAGGAAATTGTGATGGATCAAATTTTAAAAAGTTAGGTTTCTCTGCATCATTCGGTAAAGGGGTCATATCGATGCGTTGTAAAATATCGAGCTGAGCATCATCAATATTGGTTGACCAATCAAACTCGAGTATAATTAAATTGGACCCTTCTTGAGAGGTAGACTGTAGTTTTTTTATCCCTGGTAAGGTGGCGAGTGTTGTTTCTAAGGGCTTCGTTATTTTCTCATTAACCTCTGTTGGACTTGCACCAGGATAATTGGTAACAACGATGCCTATAGGTGGACGTAATTCTGGAATAAGCGTAATAGGTATTTTCAATAATGAAACGCCACCTAATATAATGACTAACAACATCGTAACTATTGTAAAAACAGGCCTTTTAATAGAAAAATTACTAATGTTCATTATTACAAGCTCCTTTTAATCTCTTCCTTTCTATAATACCCGAACAGGAGGATATTTTATAAATTTGGTAACCTCTCCATGTATTATAGGTTTAATATATAGCACAACGCGAAAATTAGGAGATGCAATTTGTTTACTGAACCTTATATTTCCTAATACTGTATATATTCTACATAAAGCTCTAATTTCCCTTGTAAAAAAACACGAATCGCAACATGTCGATTCGTGTTTTTCATTATAAAAGGCTATACAGTTTAATGTCTTCGTTTTTATCAGCGAACCAACGCATAGCAAACTCATTTTCAAATAGGAAAACAAGATTATCAAAACGGTCTTTGACAAGCATTGAACGACCTGAAGACATCGATTCTTTAACATCCTCTTCGTTTTCAATCCATCTTGCAATTTTCGAACCAATTGGCTCCATCTTCACTTCAACATTATATTCGTTTTTCATACGATGCTCAAAAACTTCAAATTGTAATTGACCAACTGCTCCAAGAATAACTTCTTCTGTATGCAACGTTTTATAATATTGAATAGCGCCTTCTTGCACTAGTTGTAAAATCCCCTTATGGAATTGCTTTGATTTCATAACATTTTTCGCAGTGACACGAACAAATAACTCTGGCGTGAACTGTGGCAATTTTTCAAATTGGAATGTCTTTTTACTACCTACAACTGTGTCACCAATCTGATAAGTGCCTGTGTCATATAAACCGATAATATCACCAGCAACTGCTTCATCAACTGTTTCGCGGTCGTCAGCAAGGAATTGTGTAGATTGTGTCACTTTGAATGATTTACCTGTACGAGATAAAGTCATGTTCATGCCACGTTCAAATTTACCCGATACGATACGCACAAAGGCAATACGGTCACGGTGTGCAGGATTCATGTTTGCTTGAATTTTGAAAATGAAGCCCGAAAACTCCTCATGATCAACTGGATCAATAAATTGTTCATCCTCAGTAATTCGAGGCTGTGGTGTTGGCGCAAATTGTAAATATGTTTCAAGGAATGTTTGCACACCAAAGTTTGTTAAAGCCGAACCAAAGAAAACAGGTGTCAATTCACCACGACGAATTTTTTCTTCAGAATATTCATTCCCCGCTTCGTCAAGCAACATGATGTCATCCATTGCTTGTGAATAATAAGAAGTCACCTTCATAGGATGCTCGACTGCAAGTTCCCCATTATCATCAATTGGTAAGAAACGTTCTTCTTCCTCAGTACGGAATTGCTCGACACGTTTATTATAACGATCATAAATACCTAGAAACTCTTTACCCATACCGATTGGCCAGTTCATTGGGTAAGCATTAATGCCAAGTACCTCCTCAAGCTCTTCAATCAGCTCAAGTGGCTCTTTCCCTTGACGGTCTAGTTTATTGATAAAAGTAAAAATTGGAATACCACGCATTTTACAAACTTTGAATAGCTTTAAAGTTTGTGCTTCAATACCTTTGGCAGCATCTACGATCATGACAGCACTATCCACTGCCATTAACGTACGATACGTATCCTCCGAGAAATCTTGGTGACCTGGAGTATCTAAAATATTAACACGTGAGCCGTTATAATCGAATTGCATAACTGAAGAAGTTACAGAAATCCCACGTTGTTTTTCAATTTCCATCCAGTCAGATGTTGCAAACTTACCTGTTTTCTTTCCTTTTACTGTACCGGCATCACGAATCGCACCACCAAATAGTAAAAGCTTTTCTGTAATCGTCGTTTTCCCAGCATCAGGGTGACTAATAATGGCAAAAGTTCGACGCGATAATATATCTTTTTCTAAATTTGAATTCATCTCGTTATTCTCCTTTTTTCATACTTAATAATAATAAAAGAAGACTTGCCTCACTTACAACCTTTTTACATGATTTCCCCAAAAAAGAGGTTTTCATTTTGGCGAGGGACAATGTATAGTTTTCTCAAACATTTCGATGACTACCCTTTCTGTCCATCTACTCACTCGTTTGATAACATTGTGACATTCACCAAAAGTACCCAAAAAGAAAACCCTTTAGTACGAACTAAAAGGGTTCTCTAAGTATGGTGAACTTACCGCATTTTTGCATGCTTTCCCGTTCACCCTATCAAGTACGCTCTAACATCCTCATTGGAGATCATATATTATACAAATTTTAAGTGGCCAGCTTCTATTGCAATATCTGCATCACTATGCGGATATTTCGTATTCTCAATAATTTGATAATCTTCATGGCCTTTACCAGCAAAAATAATCATATCCCCTGGTTCAGCAACCTCAATCGCATGACGCACCGCATCAGCACGGTCTCCTATACATGCATAATTTTCATGAAGCATCCCTTTAGCAAGATCACCTGTAATACTATCATAGTCCTCATAGCGTGGGTCATCTGTCGTTAAAATAACGTAATCAGCGGCTGATGCTTTTTCTGCCATTGCTGGACGTTTTGATTTATCACGATTGCCACCTGTACCAACTAGGAAAATAAGCTTCCCTTTTTTATATGGTTCTGCTGAAGAAATTGCCTTTTCAATGGCATCAGGTGTATGTGCATAATCAACAAAAATCTGCACTGGTAAATCTGAACAAACTTTCTCCATGCGGCCCTTCACTGGTGGTAATTGCTCAATTTGCTCAATGATTGTTTCCATTGAATAACCACGGCCATAAAAAGCTACCATAGCGGCAAGCACATTGTAGATATTAAATTCCCCGAGCAAATGCATTTTTACATGGTATATTCCCTCTGGCATTTCAACGTCAAAAGATGTCATGAAATCATGATACTCACAGTTAATAGCTCGGAAATCAGCTGTTTCATTTTTCAAACCATATGTCCATACAGGAAATGGTGTCATCGCTGCATAGCGCTCTGACCAAGCATCATCAGCATTTAACACTACAAATTTATTCTTTTCTAAGTCTTGTCCAAGTTGAGAGAACATTAAGCCCTTCGCATGGCCATATTCCTCCATCGTACCATGGAAATCAAGATGATCATGTGTAAGATTTGTAAAAATAGCTACATCATATTCTACCCCAGCTAGACGTCCAAGTGCTAAACCGTGTGAAGATACCTCCATAGTCATTAATCTGCAGCCTTCCATTTTTGCACGGAATATCATTTGTTGAGTCGATAATGCATCGCTCGTAGTATTTGCAGATTCATATAAAATACCATTTAAATTAAAGCCGATTGTTCCTGATAATGCCGATTTCTCACCCATACCATGCATTATATTTTGAATAATACCCGTTACTGATGTTTTTCCGTTTGTCCCTGTTACGCCAATCATTGCCATATCTTTCGACGGATAGTCAAAAAACTTTGCAGCTAACAAGCCAACTGCACGATCCGAATCTTTCACAATGACTTGTGCAATATTTTCTGCTAATGGTAATTTTCGTTCTGTTACAACAATTGTTGCGCCACCTTCAACAGCTTTCTGTGCATAGTCATGACCATCAACTGTATAACCTTTTATACAAACAAACATACTATTTGGTTGCACACTTCGTGAATCAATTACAATATCACTTACTTGGTCAGGTAGCACTCCAATTATTTTTTTCAAAGGTAATGCATTCAACAATTCCTCTGCATACATTTCATAGTCCTCCAATCAATCTCTACATTCATTTCATCATTTATTGTTTATTCGACAAAAAATGACAAGATGAATACCCCCACATTCTAATGATCTTATTTTACTACTTATTCACCGATAAATAAAATGCCTGTACGAACGTTTTTAAAATGAAAACGCTATCATTTTAATATATTTTTAATATTTCACCGTAATTTACCTAACATATCAAAAAACGGCATTTATCGACAAGCACAATGGGAAATATACGTTGGAGAGCAGATCAATTTTGCATCGGCAACATTTGTTGCTGTCGCTTCGCTTTCGCACAGAAAACATTTGTTGCTGTCGCTTCGCTTTCGCACAAATAAAGTGCCACAGGATGTGGGGTTCTTAGACTGAGTTCCCCTATTTCTGCGGGTGTCAAAAAAAGTGAGGTGTCATGCCCGACACCTCCTTTTACTATTTCATGATAGTTCGCACAAGCTTAACCTTTTGTTTATATGGCGGAAAGAGAACATTCGTCTCTAACTTCGATGATTTTTTTAAAATAGATTTTGGATGGGTGAAGTTTTCAAAACTTGCCTTCCCGTGATATGCTTTTACTCCTGATGGGCCGACACCGCCAAATGGCAAATGTAAATTTCCTACATGTGTAATCGTATCATTAATACACCCTCCACCAAATGGTAATTCCTCCAAAAAGTACTGGGTAGCTTTTTCATGCTCTGAGAAAAAATAAGCTGCTAAAGGCTTTGGTAACTGACGAATCTGGTGAATAGCCAGCGGTAAATCATCATACATCATCACAGGTAAAATCGGTCCAAATAGTTCATCCTGCATCGAAGGACTTGACCATTTCACATAACCAATAATTGTAGGCTCAATATACAAATCATCACGATCTGTTCTACCACCAAATGTAATTGCGTCACGTTCTTCCACGATAATTTGCTGTAAGCGATCAAATTGTCTTAAATTCACAATACGACCATAGTCAGGGCTTTTTAATGCATTTTTACCATAGAAGGAACGAATCGTTGCTTTCAATATTTTCATAAATCGGTCATAGACATCTTTATGAACAAGAACATAATCTGGTGCCACACAAGTTTGACCAGTATTTGTAAATTTCCCCCAAGCGATTCTTTTCGCCGCTACTTCTAAATTGGCTGTTTGATCAATAATTGCGGGACTTTTCCCACCAAGTTCTAGGGCAATTGGTGTTAAGCGTTCCGCTGCTGCCTTTGCAACAACTTTTCCGACTGCCACACTCCCTGTAAAAAATATATAGTCAAAAGATGCATGAATAAGTGCAGTCACTTCCTCTTTTTCTCCCTCTACAACCCGAACATAAGAAGGACTAAACGTTTCTTCAATTATTTTTTTAACGATCGCTGCTGTATGCACAGATGTTTCTGATGGTTTTACAATAGCCGTATTACCACCAACAATTGCTCCAATTAATGGCTCCATTACAAGCTGGAATGGATAATTGAATGGACCAATGATTAATGTTACTCCGTATGGCTCTCTTACAATAAAGCTTTTTCCCACCTGGTATTGTATCGGTGTTTTTACAGCTTCAGGTTTCATCCATTCTTCAACATGCTTTACCATATAAGAAATACTATCTAAAACAATGCCAATTTCTGTTGCATATGCCTCAAACTCACTCTTTCGTAAATCTAAATATAGAGCATTCAAAATTTCTTTCTCATACTTTAAAATCATTTTCTTCAGATTTATTAATTGCTCTTTTCGAAATTTTGTACTTTTCGTCGCTCGTGAAAAATAAAATTGACGCTGTTCTGTAATCATATTTTCTACATCTTGTATCGTAAAATTCATAATAAAAGCACCTCTTTTTTTAAAATGGCGTACATAGTTTTTTCATTTCGAAACAAACTATCTTTGTCTATACGATACAACATTGACAATCAAAATTCCTCTTTCTTGAATGGACGGAATGTGTAGATCGTTTTGTGATTTTGGGAAATTTACAACTACATATTGAAAAATTGAAACGGGGGCTTAGACGAATGACAACAACAACAGGAACTTGGTGGGAGTCTATTTTTTCTGGACCATTAGCACACGGTATTTGCGAAGAAAAATTATTGCTATTGCAAGATGAGGCATTCTTATATCTCTCTACAGCAGCGAGTGAGAAAAAAGAAGAACCTGAAGTTAATTAAAAATAGCGCGTTATAGGAGGTTATTTCCTATAATGCGCTATTTTTTGAACTTTTAGGCTCAATCCCAAAAGTTGTTAAAACTCATCGGACGCCCCCAAGAAAGTGCCTATTCGGAACGGAAATCAACCATGTTATGTTACTGAGCTACTTCATACTTAAATGGATACAATTTGCTGAAATTGTGTTAATTCTACATCAAGACGGTTAATAGCTTCTTCCTCGATAGCAAAGCTCCCATCTTCTAATCGAATAATTTGTTTATCAACAATATAAACAGAATGTGCAATAGTTGTAGCTCCTAATACAGCTAAAACTGGTTTTAATGCATATTCTAAAGCGAGTAAATGTCCAATAGAGCCACCTACAGCAATTGGTAAGATAAACTTTCCAAGCAATGCTTTTTGCGGTAGCAAATCTAAATAAGTTTTCAATATTCCTGTATATGAAGCTTTATAAATTGGCGTCAAAAGTACGATAATATCTGCTTCTTCAACCTGTTTATTTTCTGAAACGATGGCCTCACTTGCAAAATTAGCCTTAATTAAGTCCTCAGCTGGCAATTCATGTACATAATTTGTGTGTACCGCTATTCCCTGTGCTTTTAAGTAATTTTCCACCTTTTCATGAATCGCCGTCACGCGTGAATTTCTCGAATTAGTGCCATTAATAATAATTGCTTTTGTCATATTAGCCACTCCTTTTTAACAAAGATAAATGTCCTTACACCCAATGCAATGTCTTTTCATATGGACGTAATGTAGCGCCTAAGTAACCTGTTTTACATAATCAAATGTTGCAGGCATATTTCCATTTTCTACATTACGTAACCATCCTCTAAAAATCAGTAGCCAAATCCTAATTTCATATTCCTTCCTCCTCAAGTTCAATAGAAATTCACAACATAAAGATAAAAAAAGGCTTCTATGTTTACGTTCGGAAAAAATCCGTTACGTAAAATAGAAGCCTCTAGATGTCTAGTCAACTCATTTTTTAAAACCAAGTATTCTTATAAACTTAATTTAACATAATGACATACAAAGTCAATAAGTTTTTTCATTTAATGGGATCATCACCAAACGTGTGGTTGATTTCCGTTCCGACTGGCCGCTTTGTAGCTGACGCTTCGCTTTCGCTACAGAAAACATTTGTTGCTGCCGCTTCGCTTTCGCTACAGAAAACATTTGTTGCTGCCGCTTCGCTTTCGCACAGAAAAAACATTTGTTGCTGTCGCTATGCTTTCGCTACAGAAAACATTTGTTGCTGTCGCTTCGCTTTCGCACAGATAAAACATTACCGCTGACGCTTCGCTTTCGCGCAGAGCAGAGCTTCCTGGGGCGTCCGATGAGCCGCTTTTGGTGTTGCTGTCGCTACGCTTTCGCACAGAAAACATCCGCTGCGCTGAAGGGTCTCGGGCCAACACGATGTTGGTCACGAAGGCGTTATCACAGGATGTGATGCTTTTAGCCTTCGTTCCTCTATCGCTGATCCCCGAGGAGTCGCCCAGTCTCCACTCCAATCAACTATTTACATAGTGGACGTTTTAGCAAAAGTCATCCACAATTTTCGGTTATGAACCATTTAATAGTAGTTATAACAAAATCAAACATTTGCATAATGAGCCTGTATCACACTTATTTTAATTAGTATAAGAACAAGTATATCTATAAATAGAAGGCTTAACAGTATTGTTATGGGTTCTGGTTCGCTTCATAAAAGGTAGTTCTGAGACCATTATTGGTGAATGGCTTTATCAAAAATAGCTTTTGCAGCATCCCCTATATGCTCTGACACTGTAGGATGGGGGAAAATCATATTTGCAAGAGTATGGGCCGTACCACCAGCATTTTTAGTAGCTAAAATAGCATTTAACATTTCTGTTGCCCCATCAGCAACAACACAAGCTCCTAAAATGCGTCCTTCTTTTTCCGTCGCAATAAGTTTTATAAAGCCCACTGTATTTCCTTCCATTAATGCCTTAGAGTTTGTATGTAAAGGCATTTGAGTCACCTTATAAGGTTCGTTAACCTGTTCTTCCAGTAATCCAAAAGTTGCAATTTCAGGATGTGTATAAACACAGCGAGGAATCAAAGCTTGATCAATTAGTGCCGGTTTATTCCCCAGAATATGGTCCACAACATAAATTCCCTCTGCACTCGCTGAATGAGCTAGCTGGAAACCACCAACTAAGTCACCTATAGCATAAATATGTGGCTGACTTGTTTCAAGATGCTCATTGACAGCAATCAATCGACCTTCGAAGGCTAGACCTAGCTGCTGGGCTATTTTTGTATTCGGGCGTCGACCCGTTGCAAACAAAAGATTTTCATATGTATAAATGCCTTTAGATGTATGAATTTCATTGCCATTAAAATGCTCAAATTGGAAATCTGTCACAAGCTCAATATCAAGCTTTTTCATCTTTTCACGAATTAGTGGTCGTGCATCTGACTCTTCTGTCTGTAAAATATCTTCACTATGATTCAGCACCGTCACCTTTGTTCCAAGCGGTGCTAAACTAAATGCCATTTCTACTGCAATAACGCCTCCGCCTATAATTGTTAACTGCTTTGGTAGCTCTGTCATATCGAAAAAGGTATCCGTTGTATAATAGGAAGAAGTCTCTATACCTTTAAAAGGTGGTACAAATGGTTTACTTCCGGTTGCTAAAATGATATCCATTACTGTAAATATCTCATTACCAACTGTTACAGTTAAATCATTAGATACTGCCGCTTCTCCTCGATAAAAGGTAATTTGATTGCTCAAAATATAGCCCTCAATATTCGTTAAAAGCTCGTCAATAATAGCATCCTTACGTTTCATCAATCGTGGAAAATTCACATTTACTGTAGGAGTTTCAATACCCCAGTCATTACCACGTTTTATTTCTTGAATGAGCTTACTATGCTCCAACAATATTTTCGAAGGAATACAGCCGACATTATAGCAGGCTCCTCCTACTTTATCGCGCTCTACTAAAGCGACCTTCTTGCCACTTTTTGCTGCATGAATGGCTGCTATATAGCCCCCAGGACCTGCACCAATAATTGCAATATCAAATTTTTCCACAAAATTCACCTCATTTACCACCATAGCATTTACAAAATTCGAATGCAACGCCATGTAATTTATAGTAAATTAAGAAACATTTTGTCTACCAACTTTCTTTAAAACTCTCAATCTTAAGACCCATCTATATGGAGAAGGAGCCAATAAAGATAACAAAACGTAACTAGAATGCTCTTGTTGAATTTTGAGGTAGTTGTCTAACTACCCATTAATGCAAGCTAAAAAATCTCTCACTATTCTTTAAGAACAATGAGAGACTTTAATTATCAGCATTTTTACTATGATAGATGAAATATTTCATAGAAAATCTAATGCCATTGACGCGAGAAAGTATTGCTTCTTTTCCCGCAGGTATTTGCTCTGCTTCACGGATATTTTCCTTTACGCGGAAACAACGTAAGGTTAATAAATATTCCGTTCCCAAAAGCGTTGTTGAGCAATTGCTTTGACAAATTTTTTAGCGAAATCTTTGTCGCCAGTTGCTAACACAATTCCTGGCCCTACATTGGCATTAGACATATTAAAAAATGTCGTTCCTGATGTAGCTATACCAATCGGTTTGTAATGTCTATATGCTTCATTAATATAATTTACAATATGTGAATTAAACTTAGCCTGATTTTTTGCTCTTACGCCTACAACATATAACGAATCAAATAGTACCGCGTCCGTAGTAATAAATGTGTCACTTGCTGTTAATTGTACACCATCACTACTAGTAACAACCCCTAATCTGTCGGAAATAATACTGTATCGAACACCCTGTCTTGTCAAAAATTTCAGTATTTCGCCAACTTCATTTGCATCAAATCCATCACCTATTAGCACGCCTACCTTAAGTGTTTGGGGCATTTTTATAGTATTAGCTTGACTAAGTGCAGGTGATGCTAACGTGACATTTATTTGCTCGCCTTTTGGACGATTAACACCTACATTATCGGCCACAGTCGTTGCCATTGCTTTATCAACACGGACAAACATATCGACAACCTGTTGCCGAACAGACTTACTTTTCACCTTCCCTACCTCAAAACTAAAGGCATCAATGATATGCTGTTTTTCAGGAGGTGACATACTATTCCAAAACAGCCTCGCCTGTGAAAAATGATCATCAAATGATTTACTACGTGCTCGTGTGATACGTCCTTCAACCTTTTCTTCATAATGGACAAAGCCACCTTCCTTTGCCGTTGAAGTTGATGGTGTATTATTGGCCAAGGAATTTTTATGATAGCTCACTTTTCCTATATTAATAGTTTGACGACTAAAGCCATTGCGCTGATTGTTATGGAATGGACAAACGGGTCGGTTAATCGGGATTTCTGCAAAATTTGGTCCCCCTAAACGTATTAGCTGTGTATCTAAATAAGAAAATAGCCGCCCCTGTAAAAGTGGATCATTTGTAAAATCTATGCCTGGTACAACATTCCCAGGGTGGAAGGCGACTTGCTCTGTTTCAGCGAAAACATTATCCACATTACGATTCAATGTCATCTTCCCAATCTTTTTAACTGGCACCATCTCCTCAGGCCACAGCTTTGTTGCATCCAAAATGTCAAAATCAAATTTAAATTCGTCCTCTGGCTCAAGCATTTGTACACCCAACTCATATTCAGGATAATCACCTATTTCAATGGATTCCCATAAATCACGTCGTTGAAAATCCGGATCCTTACCAGCAATGATTTGCGCTTCATCCCAAATGAGTGAATGAACACCTAACACAGGCTTCCAATGAAATTTTACAAATCTTGATTTCCCCTTATCATTGACGAAACGAAAAGCATGAACACCGAAGCCTTCCATCATTCGAAAACTTCTAGGTATTGCACGATCAGACATATGCCACATAATCATATGCGCAATTTCTTGATTGTTCGCTACAAAATCCCAAAACGTATCGTGAGCTGAAGCTGCTTGTGGCATTTCATTGTGAGGTTCAGGCTTTACCGCGTGAATTAAATCAGGGAACTTAATGGCATCCTGAATAAAAAAGACCGGTATATTATTACCAACTAAATCATAATTGCCCTCATCCGTGTAAAATTTCGTCGCAAAACCACGAACATCACGTGCAGTATCCATCGAACCTAAGCTTCCAACTACCGTTGAAAATCTGACAAATACAGGTGTTTTCTTATTAGGGTCCTGTAAAAAGCTTGCTTTAGTATATTCCCCCATCGATTCATACAGCTCAAATTCTCCATGTGCCGCAAAGCCTCTCGCATGTACAACACGCTCTGGAATACGTTCATGATCAAAATGCGTTATTTTCTCTCGAAAGTGAAAATCCTCCATAATTGTTGGCCCACGAACCCCAGCCTTCAACGAATTCTCATCATTCGAAACTTTTAGTCCCTGATTCGTCGTCATCTTTTGCCCTTCATTATCGACACGAAACTGCTCTAACTGCTGATCCTTTGCATTCTCCTCCAAATTTTTGCGCTGATTCGACTTAGATTTATCCACGCAATCCCCTTTCATTCCAATACTCTTAATTCTCAATATACACTATATGTTTTTATGAAATAAACATGCTTCAAGGCATAGCTATAGGAAAACTTTCTCAATTATTTCTTGATTTACGACCAAATTCGAGCGCGAATGCTTCTAGATGATTCATTTTTTCACCAAAACCTTAGACATAAGTTCATCAAAAAGGTCCCATTTACACCTATGCAATTATATTTTTCTGGTTCATAACTAACATACTCTTTATTTTGTTCAATACATTCAACTATTCCAAACTCGTAAATATAGCCAAATTAACACATTTCCTAAGTCCTCAGGTTCTCACTTTTTTTCACAACACTTCTTGTTCATTTTTCAACTAACCTCCACCGTTAGCACAATAAGAAAAACCTTACTGTTGTTCCAGTAAAGCACCCCTTTAATGGAACAACTTTATTGTCACTCAACAATTCCTAATCGATCTTTTAATTTCGATGTTCTTTTCCTTTGCACTATAAAAATACCCCTTTAGATAACCATATCTAAAGGGGTATAATGGTACGACTTTATTTCACATCTAGGGAGTTAACTCGGAATCTTCTCCCTTTGGTTTAAGTGCAGTAAAAAGTCCAATTAAATTAGGTGGTAAACTAAATAATAAAAACTTCCAGTTATTCGTCATGATCGTGATAATCGTAAAAACAATAATAGACATAACAATGATGATTATGCCAAGCTTCACACGGGAAGGCTGCAACGTGACTGTACTGGACATACTAATGGACAAAACAATCCCAATTATTCCCCAGCTCCCTAGGTGTGTTAAAAGAAGGATACCTAAAACCATTGCGTTGCTTAATTCAATCCCAAACATGATTAAAGAAAAGAGAACATAAATCGCTCCTAATGTCACATACCATGAATAGGATTTTGCATTTTGCCAAATATGATAGTATAGCTCATCTAAACCTCTGTTTTCTCTAGCTTTTTTCCGTCCGAACCACCAGCCAAAGATTCCACAAATCATTCCTCCATACAATCCAATAATACCCCCGATAGAAACCTCCATAATTACATTTCCCCCTCTTCGAAAATAAACACTTCTTCAATCGTGCAATTGAAAGCTTTTGATATGTTATAGGCAAGTTCAATAGATGGATTGAATTTTCCTGATTCAATTGCAATGATTGATTGCCGTGAGACTCCAACTTGTTTCGACAATTCCTCCTGCGTAATCTTCTTCGATTTTCGTAATTCGCGAATTCTGTTTTTCATAAAGCCTCCTTTAAAAATGTAAAGTAAACTGTACATTCGTTAATAAGTAAAGTCTACTTTACACCTTCAAAAGTGTCAAGTTTACTTTACAATTTAATTTTTAGTTAATACAACAAATAACCACTACTAGGAGATATATGGAGGATATAACAAAAGGAGGGATCATCACCAAAACGTGTGGTTGATTTCCGTTCCGACTGGGCGCTTTGTTGCTGCCGCTTCGCTTTCGCTACAGAAAACATTTATTGCTGCCACTTCGCTTTCGCACAGAAAAAACATTTGTTGCTGACGCTTCGCTTTCGCTACAGAAAACATTTGTTGCTGACGCTTCGCTTTCGCACAGAGCAAAGCTTCCTGGGGTCGTCCGATGAGCCGCTTTTGGTGTTGCTGACGCTTCGCTTTCGCACAGTCAAAACATTTGCTGCCGCTACGTTAACACTACGCTTTCGCACAGAAAACATCCGCTGCGCTACAGGGTCTCGGGCCAACACGATGTTGGTCACGAAGGCATTATCACAGGATGTGATGCTTTTAGCCTTCGTTCCTCTATCGCTGATCCCCAAGGAGTCGCCCAGTCTCCACTCCAATCAACTATTTACATAGTAGACGTTTTAACAAAAGTCATCCACAACTTTTGGTGATGAACCAAAAGGAGTCAAATAAAACTGTTAAAATACAATCATAATGAGCCACACAATAATTAGTTAAGACACTATACTCTGAACTTTACTTCGAGTAAAAGACACCAAAATCTCTTACTCGGGGTTTTTTAGGTTTGATAGCCACACGTTTTTTTGATACTCTTCTTCAAAAATCTGGCACGCTTGTGGAAAAAGAAAAAATCCTGCATATCAACTCAGGATTTTCAATCAAACTTTTTATATACGTCGCGACTTTATTTCAAATCTACACTCAATTTTCCTTAATTTACGATAAAACATACTTTTGCAATTGCGGATAGTAATGTATTTGTTGTTATTTTTATATTCACCTTAGTTCATCTTCAAAATATGTAAGTGCAAATATGAGTACAGACCTAAAAAACCTTGACCAGCAAGTGAAGTGACCTCAGTTAGATATTTGTCTAACAACCGGATTCGCTTCAAATTTGCCTATCAAGGTTTTTTTCATCACTATTCAGCTATATGTTTATTTAAATGCTTGAGCAGCTGCAACAGCTTTTTTCCAGCCTGCATAGATTTCTTCACGATGTGAGTCATCCATATTAGGTGTGAATTGACGATCTAAATTCCAATACTCACTAATTTCATCTGGTGATTTCCAGAAGCCAACTGCTAAACCTGCTAAATACGCAGCACCTAAAGCTGTTGTTTCGTTAATGACCGGACGATCAACAGGAACGTTTAATAAATCCGATTGGAATTGCATTAAGAAATTGTTTGCGACTGCACCACCATCTACACGTAATTTCGTTAGTGGAATATTGGCATCTGCTTCCATTGCACCAAGTACGTCTTTTGTTTGATACGCTAACGATTCTAATGTCGCACGTACAAAATGTTCTTTAGAAGTACCGCGCGTTAAACCGAAGACTGCACCTCGTACATCTGAATCCCAATAAGGTGTACCTAGACCAACGAATGCAGGAACTACATAAACGCCGTCAGCCGACTCTACACGTGCAGCATATTGTTCAGATTCTGAAGCAGAACGGAACATTCGTAAGCCGTCACGTAACCATTGAATAGCAGAGCCAGCTACGAAAATACTTCCTTCTAAAGCGTAAGTAACCTTACCATTTAAGCCCCATGCAAGCGTAGTTAATAAGCCATTCTCTGATTTTACTGCCTTTTCACCAGTATTCATCAACATAAAGCAGCCCGTACCGTAAGTGTTTTTAACCATACCTTCTTCAAAGCAAGCCTGACCGAATAGAGCCGCTTGTTGATCACCCGCAGCCCCTGCAATTGGAACAGCAGAACCAAAGAACAGAGCTTCCTCCGTATATCCATACACTTCTGAAGAAGGACGAACCTCAGGAAGCATAGAAGCTGGAACACCTAAAATGTCTAATATTTCTTCATCCCATTTTAAATCATAAATATTGTACATTAACGTACGAGAAGCATTTGAATAATCTGTAACATGGACTTTACCACCTGTTAACTTCCATATTAACCACGTATCAATTGTACCGAATAATAAATCGCCTGCTTCTGCTTTTTCACGAGCACCTTCAACATTGTCTAAAATCCATTTTACTTTTGTACCTGAGAAGTATGCATCGACTAATAAACCTGTTTTATCACGGAATAAATCATTGTAACCGTTTTCTTTCAATTCCTCACAAATAGCGTTCGTTTGGCGTGATTGCCAGACAATCGCATTATAAATTGGTTTTCCTGAATGTTTATCCCAAACAACAGTTGTTTCGCGTTGGTTTGTAATACCGATCCCAGCAATTTGATTTGATTCAATATTTTTTGCAGAGAGCACTGTAGCGATACAAGAAAGAATAGAAGACCAAATTTCTTCTGCATGATGTTCAACCCATCCGGATTGTGGGAAATATTGCGGGAATTCTTGTTGTGCAACGTGGAGAATGCTCCCTTTTTCATCAAACAAAATAGCACGTGAGCTTGTTGTACCTTGGTCCAAAGCTAAAATATATTTTTTTTCTGACATCGGACATACCTCCAATAATTTTTTTATTTCTTTCAGCAAATGTTTTCTGTAGCGAAAGCGAAGCGTCAGCTACAAATGTTTTCTGTAGCGAAAGCAAAGCGACAACTACAATTATGCCGAGGCATAATTGATTTACTCTTCACTTTTAACATTTTTCACTGTCATTTGAGCACTGATAAAAATAATAACTACGATAATAGCAAATACCCAAAATGTGATACTATTTTTCCCCTCAAAAATTTGTTGGAAGAATAGAGCACCAAAAGTACCACCGATAATTGGACCTACAACTGGAATCCATGCATATGACCACCCTGAGTCACGTTTACCTGGGATTGGTAAGAAAAAGTGAGCTATACGTGGGCCTAGGTCACGTGCAGGGTTAATTGCATAACCAGTAGGACCCCCTAATGCCATCCCGATGACTACAATTAGCATACCAACTAGAAATGGATTTAAACCATCCGTAATCGAATTTGTTCCCAATGCTAGAATACCTAAAACAAGTATAAACGTACCAATCATTTCTGAGATTAAATTTGATAATGGATGTTTAATAGCAGGCATTGTAGAAAATACAGCCAGTTTCGCTTCCGGATCTTTCGTACCTTTCCAATGTGGTAGATACATAAAATAAACGAGTATCCCCCCTAAAAATGCACCAATCAATTGTGCAGCAATGTAAGAAGGTACGTCTTCCCACGGGAAATTACCAATTGTAGCAAGCGCGATCGTTAAAGCAGGATTTAAATGAGCCCCACTAATACCACCAACAGCATATGCAGCCATAGCCACACCTAGACCCCAAGCAAATGTAATCACTACCCATCCACCGCCAAAGCCTTTCGATTTGTGCAGTGATACACCTGCAACAACGCCACCACCGAATAAAATAAGAATCATCGTGCCGACAAGTTCAGCTGTAAATGTTGACATACAAGAAGCCCCCTTTGTAATAGTGCACTTAGTAAAAAAATAAACCCACACTTAAACAAACTGCACGTTATAATGCAGATGATTAAATGTGGGTTCCTTTTCCTAACCACGCGCTTTTTAACTTATGTACATTGTAGAGAAAATAATATACATAGTCAACAATATTTTTGGAAATTTTCCCACAAGTTCTTATTTGATGTTGTAATAGCTACTGCTCCAGCTGATAACGCTTCCTCAATGCTTTCAACAGTGCGAACTAGTCCACCTGTAATAACAGGAATTTTTGTTCGCTGGTGTACCTCTGAAATCATTGAAGGAATGATGCCTGGTAATAATTCAATATAATCAGGCTTCGCTGATTCAATCATTGAAAAGCTTTTTTCTAGTGCAATCGTATCAATTAAAAAGACGCGCTGAATGGCAATAATCCCACGAGATTTTGCTTTTATTAACATATTAGATCGAGTGGAAATTATACCTGCTGGACGGATATCATTACATAAAAAATCTGCTGCAAAGTTATCCGTTTTTAAGCCATGAATTAAGTCTGCATGAATAATTAATTTTTTACCGTTACGATCTGCCTCTCGCTTTATTGACATGAGCAAACTAATATGCACTTCTAATAGAACAATGTATTCGAATCGACTATTTAATATTTCATCAAATTGCTTAACTGTACGTGCAGCGGGAATAATTTGTTGATTATTGAAATTCATTTGATTTCCCCTTTACATCAATTATGCCTCGGCATAATTACGTCCGGAATCGGCTTTGTGCTAGCACAAAGCATTCCTTTCCGTTTTCCGTGACATCCGCCGGAGGCTTAACTTATTTCAGCGGATGTTTTTTGTACCGAAAGCGTAGCGACAGGTACAGATGTTTGGACACCCGCTGAAATAAGTTAAAAAGTAGGCCGCCATTAAGACGACCTTCCTTTTTATTATAATGCAGTTGTAGCTCTTGTTATTTCTAAATTTAAATCTTTTTCATATTGTGTACGTTGTTCAGTAGACCAATGTAATTGTTTTGCCATTTCATCTAATACCGCGTCTTTATATTGTTTCACAAGAGCGATATTGAAGAACATATACGCTGTACGACGAATCATAAAGTCGTTTGGATGAACAACCATTTCATGATGAATACCATACAATAACTGGGCATATAGCGCTTGTGGTAAAACAGGATGTTTTTCTTTAGCATAGTCCAAAACAGTATCCACATTAGAACCATAATGATGTGCTAAATGTTTTGCTTCCTCTTCCGATAATCCGATATCAACACCCATTTTTGTTCGTTTCGACACGAAGGCATGTAAGTTTTGGGAGCCCCCAACATCTCCACCGGAAATATGAATCTGCTTTGTATAACATGGTTTTGATGCAATGCCAAATCGTTGTTCTAAATCTTGCGCAATCATATTTAAAACCGTTTCAGCCATTTTACGATAACCTGTTAATTTACCGCCAGCGATTGTCACAAGTCCCGAAGCAGATTCCCATACTTCGTCCTTACGAGAAATTTCAGATGGATTTTTACCTTCCTCATGAATTAATGGACGAACACCTGCCCAGCTTGATTCGATATCTGAATCAGTGACGTTAACTTTTGGAAACATGTAATGAATTGCTTTCATAATATAATCACGATCTTCTTGATGGATATTCATTTCACGCGCATCGCCTTCGTAAAATGTATCTGTCGTTCCAACATACGTTTTCCCATTTCGAGGAATTGCAAACACCATACGACCATCAGGTGTATCAAAATAGACAGCTTGACGTAGTGGGAATTTAGATTCATCAAAAACGATATGCACGCCTTTTGATAAAATTAAATGCTTACCATTTTGTTGTCCTTCGATAGTACGAACCTCGTCTACCCATGGACCAGCAGCATTTACAACTTTTTTTGCTCGAATATTAAATGCGTTATGGGCAATTAAATCTTGTGCTACGATACCATTAATTTTCTTTTCGTCATTGTATAAAAAGTTTTCTGCCTTTGCATAGTTAATGAGTGTAGCACCTTTTTCAATGGCAGCTTTGGCAACTTCGACTGTCAGACGTGCATCATCTGTACGATATTCTACATATACACCACCGCCGCGTAAGTCCTCGCCTTTAACCAAAGGTTCTTTTTCCATTGTTTTTGCAGGACTTAACATATATCGACGCTCAGAACGTTTAACCCCTGCTAAAAAATCATAGACACGTAAGCCAATATTCGTTGAGAATTTGCCGAATGTGCCTCCTTTATGGAATGGCAGTAGCATCCAAACAGGAGTTGTTACATGCGGTCCATTTTCATAAACGATCGCACGTTCTTTTCCTAATTCTGCAACCTCTTTTATTTCAAATTGTTTTAAATAACGAAGTCCACCGTGCACTAATTTTGTCGAACGACTAGAAGTACCAGCGGCGAAGTCTTGCATTTCAACTAACGCTACAGATAGACCACGAGCAATTGCGTCAAGCGCGATACCACAACCTGTAATCCCACCACCGATCACCAATAAATCGTATTCTTTACTTTGTAATTCTTCAATCGTTTGTTGACGTTGTATTGCTGAAGCTGTGCTCATAATGAAATTCCTCCTTATTTAAAGCGAAAAAAAGAGACCATTAAAGGCACATGTACAAATGTACATATGTTTTTAATGGTCTCTCAATCGCTCAAACCTAGTATATTAACTTAATTTCATTGTAGTCTTTTTAGAAAGAAAAGGCAAGGTAGATCGTCTAGAAAAATTACGAATACAACATACACTTTTCAATCATTTATAGGTTTAAATTCGCGTCATATGTACAGTTCAATTGTCATGGCCTCTGATATTATTCCCAAATACAAAAAATTTATTTATTTACATGTTTGAGTGGAACATAAAATAAATTTTAGTTGTTATTGTCGCATCGAAAAAGTTCCACTCCAATCAACTTAATATATGTCATACTTTTAATAATTGTTATCCCTACCTTTCGAGAAATAAAAATAGCAGGCTCTCCATTAACTAGTAATAGAAAACCTACTGATTGACCATCAATTATGCCTCGGTATAATTGTAGCTGTCGCTTTGCTTTCGCTACAGATAAACAATGTGTCCGGAATCGGTCTGTGCTTGCACAAAGAACGACTTTTTGCTGAAAGAAGTTAAAATATGTATTTTATCATTTCATGTATATTGCAATAAGGATTGTCACGGCTTTCCGTCTTACGAAGTGACATCATATCCGTGCAATTTTTAATAGCGACCTCATGGCGAAATGCGATAGGTGCAATGACTGACTCATCTGCTTTATGACGAAAATAACGTGTTACCCCAAGATGCTGCTCCATCTTGTCATTTAATACGGCACGAGGATACTTTTCAGATAGATCGACTTCTTCAAAATGCAACAATAGCCATAATTCGAATGCTTCATTTGAATAGGCAATATGAATACTATTCTCCTCACAAAAGTCATTAACTTCCTCTAATTGCTTTTCAGTTAGATCATCCTTATCAAAAACAATCCAAACCTCATCAAAATATTGGTAGCTTGAATCTCGATAGGCATGCTGGGCTAGCTTAATAGCCGAACGCTTGACGTTTTTTATTTTGACACTTACCATTTTTGAGCGCTTTAAAATACGCATTTGCTCAAAATAAATGCGTTCGGTTTCACCTTCACAATAAATTAAAACTGTTTTACGCAGTGTTCGATTCCCTTGTTGACGCACTCTCACTGCTCAAATACCTCCACTTCCTATTAATTAAACCCGGCATAATTGCAGATAAATTGCCACAGGACGTGGCGTTCTTAGACTGAGTTCCTCTATTTCAGCGGATGTTTGGATACCCGCTCCAAAGAAGTTAAATATTGATCTGATAAATATTCATTAATAACCGGTGTAGCTCCAAATTCTCCTTTTAAGTAACGCTTGGCATAGGAAATATCCCCGCGTTTCTTCTGTAAATCTGCAAAATCAAATAAGGAGTATAACTCGGATTCATTTTTAAAGCTTTTATTCACAAACCATATTTGATCGGAACGTAGTGGCTGATCTAATAAATCAATTTCATGACTTGTGACAACAAATTGATTCGTAACATTACGCTTGCTGTTCATAATGGCCATTAAAAATTCGCAGATGGACACATGAAATGCTGTGTCAAATTCATCTATAAAGATTGTCTTCCCTTTATTGTATGCTTCGACCATGACACATGCTAAATGCAGCATACGGACTGTCCCCTTTGAATCCATCGTCCAATTGATCGTTTCTGTCCCGATCGGCGCGCCTACTTCATCGAACGATAAATAGTGCAAATCGATATCCACTTCTTGTATAACCTCTGAAGTGTCAAAATCATAGCCAATAGTATTTTTCTCTCTTCGCTCAACCCGTCTTGCCGTTACATCTTGAATAGAAAAGTCTGCAATCTTTAGTAACTTTATAACCTCTTTCTTAAAGGGTTCCTCTTCAAGTTTACGAATAAGTGGATGACTTGATAACCGATTTGTTTCATCTAAAAATAGTATTTTATGTAAAAACCAATCAAATATTTTCGTAGCATCTGGGTCATTAAAGACATTTAATACCGATAAGAAAGCTGTATTATCACGCGTATATTTTGTCAATTCTAGCGCAGTACCATCGGCAGTTTCATACAAATATTCCGTACCATCCCATCGTCTATTAAAAAGCTCCACTTTTAGAGACTTTGTCGTTTTAGTTAGACCTTCATAAAGAACCTGTGATGCATTATACTGTACCTCATAATCGTACAGTACCCCATCTAGTAATAACGAAATCATAAATTCTGTCGGTTGTTCTTGCTGACTTCCTAACTTAAACGGCTGGTAGGGCAAGCGTAGTTGTTTAACATTATTAAGATTTTCAAAGTTAAACAATAAAGAACGTAAAATTTTAATAGCAGTGAATAAGTTTGATTTTCCACTTCCATTTGGGCCGAAAATAAAGGCACTTTTAACAAGGTGAAATGAGTCATATTTCATCGTATGTGTATCCTTTAATTTTCGAATACGGCTTCCCGCCACCATTGAAAATAGGGTTTCATCCTTATAACTTAAACAATTTTTCACTCTAAAATCTACTAACATTTGTAGGCCCCCGTTCAATTCCACAGCATTCCTTTAATTATACTATAGGCGTAAAAAAACACCTATTACTCCGCGTAATACCAATAATACGATGCACAATTATTTACTGATGAATGCTAACTTTCCGTCTCCTTAAAAATATAAAAAGACGATTTCCCTTTTAGGGTAAATCGTCAAAGAATACACTGATCATCACCTACATATTTTGAGCCCATCCCCAATGAGTCACCCATAGTTGATAGAAACTGAAGTTGTTCCGATAAATCTTCAAAGTATAATGAATTCATTCACTAACGTGGGGTTGCTTTCCGCTTCGCTGGTCTCTATGGCGTCACCCAGTCCCCACTCCAATCACCTTTTGTATAATTTAATTAAATTCCCACTATCTTTTCATTTTGCAATACTTGCAATGTACGCTCTATGCCTTCCGCAAAAGTAGTTTTTGGTCTCCACCCTATCGCCTTTGCCAGCTTAGCGTTATTTAAAAATGAATGCTCAATATCTCCCTCTCTCGCAGGTGCATATTGAATTTCTAAAGGATGATTTAAATGCTGTAATAATAAAATGACTTGATGAATCGACCATGCCTCATTCGTTGATACATTATAAATGCCCTGTAATCTAGCCTGTACACCAGCATAAATAGCATCCGCAATATCATCTACATATATGAAATCTCGTGTTTGTTCTCCATCTCCATAAATCGTAAAGGGCTTTCCTTCTATACTGCTTTTTAACATGCTAGGAATAACCGCCGTTTCCCCCAGCATACATTGCCTTGGACCGAATACATTAGCAAATCTATAAATTAATGTTGGTAAACGATAATCTCTTTGCCATTTTTCACAGTATGTCTCACCAATACTTTTGTTTAATCCATACATCGAAATCGGCTCACTAACATCTGTTTCTTCTAATGGTGGATAGTGACTATCTCCATAAACAGCTGCTGACGAGGCAAAAACAAAATGCTTTACTTTATATTTTGACGATAAGAAGAGCATCTGACTAAGCCCTACAATATTCGTTAAAACATCCTTCACTGGCTCTTGCACCGATTTTTGAACACTCGTTTGTGCTGCGCAATGAATGACCACATCAAATGATGTTTCTTTAAAAAGATGCTCACAAACTTCATCTTCCACATTCAAAAGATAAGATTTATGATCAAAGTCGACATTGCGTAAATGACCGGTACTTAAATTATCAATAATATAAACATTTGCACCCTCTTTAAAAAAACGTCTCGCCACTGCACTACCAATAAAACCATAACCACCTGTCACTAATACATTCATCCCATCGCCCCCAAAAACAATATGATGTTTTATATGCAATAATTACTAAAATTATGCAAGCAACTTATTTGTTGTGTTATTTTTTGGCAATGTTTTAAGTATAAAAAAATGTGCCCGATATGAAATCGAGCACACTTTACAAAATTAAGCTGGGTTTACTTCCAGTTCAACTGTAATTTTGATGTCTTTCCCAACTAGAACACCGCCAGTTTCCAATGCAGCATTCCAAGTTAAGCCAAAATCTTCACGATTGATTGATGTTGTAGATTCAAAGCCATAAACTTCTTGGCCCCATGGATTTGTACCTTTACCATTAAATTCAGTATCAAATGTTACTGATTTCGTTACGTCTTTAATTGTTAAATCACCTGTAACCGCATATTCATCATTTGATTTTTTTGCAATGTTTGTAGACTTAAATGTAATTGTCGGATATTTTTCAGCATCGAAGAAATCTGCTGCTTTTAAGTGATTATCACGATCTTCACTACGTGTATTGATGCTAGCTGGATCAATTGTAAAGCTAATGTTTGCTGTTGTTAAATCTGCAAGATCTGCCGCTTCAATATCTGCTGAATAAGTATCGAATACACCTTTTACTTTTGATACCATCATGTGTTTTACTTGAAAGTTAATTGCTGAGTGTCCTAAATCAATGTTCCATTTTGCCATTATAAATTCCTCCAATTGGGTTGTTTTTATCTCGAATTCGAGATATATTTTAAAATATGAAGTAACTACTTAAATTATGTTTAAGGTTAAACATTTGTAGTTACTTCTTTTGCATCCTAGTTAAACGCAGTTACGAAAAGTTATTAATTACTTTATGTAACTTACTATATATTAATAATCTACTTACGTCAAGTTATTTTTAAAAATTTTTGACCCAGGCATTTTCAGAAACTACCTGAGCGATGTCTCCGGTTCAGAAATTTTACTCCAACTACTTTCTTTAAATAAAAAAAGAAGCTTCCCAATGAAATGGGAAAACTCCTTATCTATCTGCGTTTCACTAATTTACCTTGGACGACAAAACGATGGTCGTCACTCATGACAGAATCCTTACAAGTGGATAGTGTAAGAATTTTGTCTTCCGGTCCAATCTCTACATTCATTTCGATTGAAGAGCGTGCTTGAATGTCGTCTAAAAATTTTAAGTAAGTATCATTGCTCTTAAACTCTGTTTCAATGTAATAAAAATCAATGGTAGTTTCATATGCGGCAAAGATTTCAACGTTATAACCTTCATACAGTGTATCTAAATAAATGATAGGATGTTCGTTTGCATATTGCTGATTTAAGTAATTTTTAAGACTCCCAAACATCGTACTATTCTTCATGGCATGGCCGTACAAAATAGTATTTTGGTTTATGTTTTGCACATTATTACGATAGTCCATAAATACACTTCCTGCACGACTTTCTCCATCTTTAAAATTATGATTTAAATAAAAATCATTATTTTCAGCTTGTAGAATTGGATTATTGAGCTTTGTCCCGTCTGCAGAAATCCATCCAACAATATTATTATTTACCGTTAGTAAATCATTGAATTGTGGACGGATTGTAAATGGCTTTGTTGAGATTTCATCTGCTTTATCTTCTAAAGAAGCCAATGTTGTTTGGTAAATCGTTTGTGCTTCTTCCAATGATTTTGAAGTCTCATAGTACGTGTATAAGTACTTGGCTAACGCAAAGCCTGAGTATAAGAATATAGCTAAATATATAAATGTTAAAAACTTAGTTGCCCATTTTTTCATAGTATCACCAGTTAAATTGCAAGGGGCACCATGTAAAATCCAAACTGCTCATCCTCATTGAAAATGGCTTCAACCCCATAGACATCTTTAATAACTTCCCTTGTAATGACGTTACGTGGTGCTCCTTCGGCTATTATTTGTCCAGCTTTCATCAGAATGATTTGATCGCTATAGCGAATCGCCTGATTGATATCGTGATGCACCATAACAATTGTTAAGCCATATTCCTCATTTAATGCCTTTACAAGCTCCAATAACTCAATTTGATAATAAATATCCAAATATGTTGTCGGCTCATCCAAACATAAAATTTCAGATTGCTGTGCTAAAGCCATAGCAATCCACACTCGCTGACGTTCCCCACCTGATAAAGCCTCTAAATCGTTTTCTCGTTTTTCCAGTAAATTCGTGCAAGCAAGTGCCCATTCAATAGCTTTGACATCTTCCTCATGATTTCTTTTTAGCATTGAATGATGTGGTAGACGTCCAAAGCTCACTAGCTTTTCTACGGTTAAATCCTTCGGTACATCATTTTGTTGATAGACAATTGCTAGTTTTTTTGCAAATTCTTTTGGCTTGTAGTGCACCAAATCCTTGCTTTCTAACGATACATTCCCCGATATCGGCATATTGTTGCGGGACATAACATTTAATAATGTTGATTTTCCACAGCCATTTGGACCGATAATCGTTGTGATTTTGCCCTTTTGAATGATCGTCGATACACCGTCTAAATGATTTCGAGTATTATCATGCGATACAATAATATCTTGTATTTCCATGTCTTCTCACTCTTTTCGTAATAGGAATATTAAGAATGGCCCACCGATAATCGCCATAATGGTTGATGCTGGAATTTCAAGCGGTACAGCAATTGTGCGACCAATCGTATCTGCCACTAATATTAATAAAGCTCCAGCTAATGCTGTAAAAGGTATGAGCACCTTATGATCGTGTCCAACTATACGACGAGAAATATGTGGTACTAACAGACCGACGAACGAGATAACTCCTGCTACAACAACAGAAACAGCTGATAATAGTACCGCAACAGCGGCTATTAATAGACGAGCACGAGCTATATGAAAGCCTAGACTTTTTGCTGTTTTGTCTTGTAATACTAGGAGATTACACCAACTATATAATGCAAAGGAGGCTATTAATCCGACAGTACCATAAGTAACAATTGTTGATACGTCCTTCCACGTACGCATCGTTAAGTTTGAGCCTACAACGCTGGAAGCTGAAGTATTCAATGAACCGCCTAAACTAATGAAAGCCTCTGTTAACCCCGTGAACATTGCATTAATAGCAATTCCGACTAAAATAAGTTTCAATGGACTTAAGCTTGACTTCCATGACAACCCAAAGACGAGTGCGCAGGCAAATGCCCCGCCCATAAATGCTAATATAGGTGTCATAAAAAATAATGCTGGAAAGAAGGAAATAATAAAGAGCTGGACAAATGCCGCTCCTGAAGATATACCAATAACCCCGGCATCCGCTAATGGGTTACGCATAACTGATTGTAATAGTACCCCTGAAACGGAAAGTGCTGCACCAGCAAACAACGCAACAATGATTCGTGGAAATCGTAAATCTCGGATAGCCTCCATTTGACTATTTCCTTCATCAAATAATGCACCTATAAATTCAAAAAAGCCCATTTTAATGCTACCTGTCGTTGCTGCATAAACTGCTGAGACAAGTAATAATACAATTACAATTGAAAAGCTTACAATTTTTTTTGTCATACCGGACTTCCTTTTTCTTTTCAAATTCCATCATGTTACATGTACATCCACAACTTTTCCTAAGGGACTGAAACATAATTTTCTAATCAATTATGCCTCGGCATAAGGCTTAATAGAAATATTAGAAAAGCAAGGCTATGCTTGCGATACGAGCGACATTTCTAGTTTCTATTTACGATAGAAGATTTCCATTAGCTGTCCTAAAGCCTGTGGCACTTGTAAGGAAGCTGTAGTACCGAACAATTCTTCCTCCAAATCATAGACTTTGCCGTTTTTCACTGCGTTAAAATGCTTCCAAATATCATTCGTTGTAAATTCCTCGTCAAACATTTTTACAACTTCATCTGGCATACCGTGTGATAGTCGTAAAATAATATCAGGGTTACTATTATGCAAGTACTCCGTATTCGAAGACAAGTATTCAGCGTCCTGCCCTTCCATTACATTAATACCGCCTGCACGTTTCACAAGGTCTCCTGCATAGGAATTTTCAGTTGCAACTAAATAACTTCCTGGAATACCAAGTAAGATTAATACACGAGGCCCCTCTTTGTTCTCAGCAACTGTTTGTACAGCATCAATATTTTTTTGTAATCCATTCACTAGCTTCTCGGCTTGTTCTACGCGATTATAGCGTTCGCCAAGTGTTTTAATCTCGGAAAGCATGGCATCAACACTTTGAAAGTTTAAAAAATTAACTGGAATTTTTAACTGTTTGAATTTATCTTGTAAATCATACTCTAACGTTGAAACTGATAACACATCTGTTGGATTTAATGATTTAACAATCTCCATATCTGGCTCCATTGCGTTACCGATAGTAGGCAGTTCATCGAAACGTTTTGCTAATGTTTTTTCTGTTTCAGGCACTGCTATAGCGTCCAACTCAAGCTTATCTAGAATATCTGCAATAACAACCGTTCCTGCAATAATACGATGTTCATTCGCATCAGTTGCTTCAGTTGATGGTTGTGCTTTTTCCGTTGGTGTCTCTGTCTTTTCTTGCTTACTGCCATCACTACAGCCGACGACTACCAAAAGTAATGACATCATCGCCATTATGAGCAACCAACATTTCCAATTCTTTTGCATAAAGTCATCTCCTACTTATTTCTGTTCAGTCGCATCTTTTCTTGCATTTTTAAAACGGCGAACGAGCGACCAGCCCGATAAAATACAAATTACTACTAGCAATACTATCTTCACAATATTCAGCTGAGCAAGCTGCTGATCGACTTTTGAATCCTTCGCTACTTTTTCAGTAGTCTCCTCTTTAACATCAGCTTTCTCGGCGTCGTCTTCATCTTCAATAGGTGCGTCAAGTGTACGATCAAATGCTAACCGCTCTTCCTTAGGCACAGTTACAGTTGGCTGGAATGATGGCAGTGGTCGTGATAACTGAGTCGGTTTTACAGGCTCATGTTGTGTTTCCACTGGTGCCTTTTTGACTTTCTCTTTAACAATAACAGGTTGCTTTTCACTAGCTACTTGCGTAGAAGGTGCTGTTACAGAGGGCTTACTTAAAAACTTCGCTACCTGCTGTTGATCAAATTTTAGATTTACGAAATATTGATGATGATAAGACATCTCAGGTATATCAACTTTAACCCACATTCGTATTGGCTTTTCAAAATTACTAATTTCAAATTCAACAATTCTGGCATTGTCTACAAGTGAAATAAACTTTGGCTCTACCTGTTTTCCTTGTTTATCTACAGTTAAGCCTGTTATCCAATTAGATTTTAAAATTGTCATGTGAGCATAATATTTGCCATTTTTTTCTTTTATTTCTGCAACAGGGTTTACATATGTATTCATAATGGATTGTTCGTTCTTTCCATCTACTAATAATACGTAATTCATTGACCATTCCTTATCATAGATTTCTTCTGAAATAGATTCGTCAATTTCGTTTTCTGGAATAACTTCCTCATCCTTTTGCACAATTGTTGAAAGGGTTGTTAACTGTAATTGAAGCTCCTTGGAAAAAGGGACATATTCCTCAGAGGATGAAAATGCTACCTCACCTTTAATGATAATAGGCCGATGTAAATCCTTGACATCAAATTGAACTAAATTTTCAGTCTGAACGTTTGACGAAAGCTTATTTTCCTGCTGTTCGATATGTAAATCTCTTATACTCAATGGCTTCTTTATAGCCAAATTTAAGCTATATTGACCGTTCTTTACATCAATTGTCGCCAATTCGCTAAAAATATTGTCTTTCCCTCCATCTAGAGATGAAAAACTTAGTTCAACTTGATAGCTCCCATTTTCTAATACAGATTCTTCAGCTTTTGCCTGAAGCCATACACATGGAGGGAAAAGCATCAGTAAAAAAGTACTCAAAACGAATACTTGAACTATTTTTCTATTGCTAATCACTGTGTAAATTCCTCCAAATTCTTTAAGAGCACAGTAACTTCCTTCCTCAAATAAGTGAGAAAGGAAGTGGCTGTAACCGTACTATTTATTCATGTATTGTAATGAGCCATTTAAAATTTTTGCCATTTGTGTGCGTTTTAATGGACTGCTTGCATTAATAACAGTTTTGCCATTAGCATTTACAGATCCAGTCATGATTTTACCTGCATATAGGAACGCAAAGGCTTTTTTCGCTTCTTCACTTGTAACAGTTGCACCATCAGCATAATAAGATAAGCTTGGATCACCATAGTTCATTTCTTTTCCTGCAACATGTGCTACTGCACGGTAAATCATCACTGCTGCTTGTTGTCGAGTAAGTGTTCCATTTGGATTAAAGTTCTCTGCCTTCACGACAATTCCAGCCTCAGCTAAGGCATTGATTGCTTGTACACGTTCTGTATCAAGTTTCGCTGTATCTTTAAATCCAGCATTTGTTGTAGAAGATAAGTTTAATGAACGAGCAATCATTAACGCAAATTGAGAGCGTGTAATATTGTCATATGGTTTAAAATTATCTTGACCCTTAACAATTCCCTTACTGTATAATGCTAAGATTGCTTCTTTATTACCATCATTACTAATATCTTTAAATGGATTCACCACTGGTTTCACTGCGCCTTCGACAGCAAAGCTAAATTGTACTTGATGGTTTGAGTCATAGTTCACGCCTTTTTCTGGCTCATTCACAACAATATGTAGCTGAGCATTTACAAGTTTCTTTAAGTCTGTCACTACAAATGAGTACTTACTAGTATTTGTTGTATCGTCTTGACTTACTAAAGTTGCTTCATTTCCTTCCACTTTGAATCCTTTAACATATTGACCTTGAGGGAATGTCATAGTAACTACGTTTTTACCATCTACTACTGATACGCCTACTTTGGGTTGAATATATTGCTTCATAATAGATTCTTCAGAAGTACCGTTTTTGTAAACAGTGATAGCCACTTCATTTACTTTAACTTCTTCTTTAACCTCTTCAGATTTACCGTTTTCTTCCGTAGTAGTTGCTTCCTTATTTTCTACTGCTTTTAAATCAAAATCATACCACTTGTCCATATTAGCTGAAGCTACGACAACATGAATTTTCGCTTGTAATACTTCACCAGCTACAACTGGGAAACTGTATGTAATTGTGCCATCTGCATTTTTAACTTCAGTAGCATCTACTAACTTATCACCTTGCTTTGTTTGTAAACCTGCGATCATTGGGGCAGATTTTGCTGCTACCGTTAATTTTGCCTCAAATTTCCCATCCTTCTCAACGATTGTGCCTGTTGAAACAAGATGAGAGCTAATTAAAGGTTGGGGTTCTGTTGTACCAGGCTTAAAGATGTGGAAATCTACTATAGTATCAATATTTTCTGATTTAATTGCCCCTACTTTTACTTCAGTATTTGTAGTCGTTACTTCAGCTACCTTTGCAGATGCAAATGATGGTGCTGAAAGCGATGCTGCTAGCAATGAAGCTAGTACTATTTTTGTTGCGCGTGATTGTTGTTTTTTAGCCATTATTGACCCTCCGTTTTTGTTTGTATTTTTTTTCTATAAAGTAAAAATGCTGATCCAACTAATGCCACAATTAATAAATACGGTGTAACATCACTTGTTTGCGGATTCGGCACATGACTTTCAGAAGAATTTGTTGGTGCATTAGTAGTTTTCGAATCTGATGCTGTTGTTGTGCTTCCTCCAGATGCTGCATCAAATACTAGTGAAACGCTGTATTCATGGTGATAATTAATATCGTCAATATCAATTTTCATAGAAGTCACAACAGGTTTCGTTAAATCTTTAACTGTAAATTTTACAGTACGAGTATCTGCTGCTTTATCTTCGCTTACTACAGTTGCTCCACCAGGTGGTTGGAACTTTGTGATCCATGCACTATTTTTTAATGTAATTTGAACAGTAGCTGTCCCATTTTTCAATGTGACCTTTGCTGGTTTTATAAAATAATCATTGGCAATGGATACAGAGTTGCTCTCAGGTTTATTGACCTGATATTTTATCGAATGTGTGCCGTCAGCTAGTTGAGCAGATGCTTGTGGTAACGCAAAGTTACTAACAAACAAAGTTGCAAGCATGACGAACATCATTAATTTCTTCATGTGTTGTACGCCTCCTCTGAAAAATAATTGAAAGTAATTTATTGAAAACGAAAATCATTCTCATTTATACTCTCATTACCAAGAATAATCGTTTATACCAGTGTATGTCAATAACAAAACCGAATTCGTCTTCGATATGTCAAATTACCTTCAAAAAAAGAAATATCACGTTAATAACATGTGATATTTCCTATATTTTTAATTAAAATGCCCTTTCTATTTATTCATCTCAACTAGACATCTAGTATATTTAAGAAACTATTTCAATAATCGCTATAAGAATAAGTAGCCACCCTGAAATAGCGGTTGAGTGTTTTCCAATAAAAGTCTTTGTAAGTAAGACTCCAAAATGAACACCCGCACCTACTGTGATGAACGAAAAGACACCGATAGAAATAACTGTCCAAATCGCAGAAATACCATTGGCCCCAAGTGCTATTCCTCCTGCTAAACAGTTGGCTGATAAGACAAAGCCGAGCGTCATTGCTTCTCGAATTGAAATTATATAATTTTTATCCTCATCAAATACTTCAGGATTTCCCAATATTCCTTGTTTAGAAAAGCGACTAGATAATAAAGTCCATATCCCAATCGCACAAAGTAAAAGACTCCCTATTAAATTTGCGAAATCCGGAGAGATAAAATTAATAACTACGCTTCCAGCTGTTACTGCAGCGTATGTGACGATCATTGAAATTAGAGCAATTACCGCATTGGATAATATGGGTATTTTCACTCGCTTAATACCATAGGCGAGACCAATTCCTAAATTATCTAAGTTGGCAGCTATCCCAATAAGAATGATGGCTATCCAATGCATTCTTTTCCTCCTCAATAACGTAAAATCCATTCTCACATAGGATATGAAGGAATAAAATTTTTGTTCATCTATGTTTTGAACGGAGTGAAACGCGGAGAAATTGTGATTGCCCTTGATACAATAACTATTTCACATACTTTAACACCTTTAACACGCGGAAGACTTGATATTACTTACGTTTGCTCGTCTTTTACCCGCGGGTACTGTTATCCTATCGTTTAAACTTATTCAATTGTTTGGAAATCTTTTCAGCAATAATTGCGGTTACAACGGATGACTCTGCTACATGCTGTATTGCTTGTAAAGTTTTTGAAATGCTCTTTGCTATATCATTCGACTGATTAGATGACTCTATTACGACATTTGACATTTTCAATTTTGCTTTTTGTATTTCTAACATAGGTGATTCGATCAAGAATCCTGTACGTTGTAACAAGGATAACCGACGTTTGTTTAAACTATTGATTGTCCCTTCAAAAGGCTTAATGAGTCCGAGCAGCATTTTTAGCGTAGTTGTTTTTCCAGCACCGTTCGGGTCCAAAAACCCATAAATCTCTCCTTCCCGAACATAAAGATCAACTTTTTTTACCGAATTAATTGATCCAAACTTTTTGCTAAGATTTTGTGTTTGCACAATAGCCGATGTATTCATAGGAAAAAATCATTTCTGTTCAACTCAAACATTAATAAATTTACCTTTCTCAAATCTAAAGTGAGCCTTACGACAGCCTTAAATTAAAGATTCAATGGCTCTTAAACATGAACTTTTTTTCTTGTTCTATCTCGAATATCCATTTAAGATTTTCAATTTTTAAAATAAGCCAATTTGACAAAAGTAACAACCTTTTGATAACTTTAAGTTGTTACTTGTTAATATTTAGTTATATCTCATCCTATAATAAAGAGAGGGAGATTTTATGAGAGTCGGTAAATTATTAAAGATAGGATTGGCTTTAGCATTAATGTTCGTATTAAGTGCTTGTAGCTCAGATGGTGAAGGCACGAAAAATAAAGAAAAAAATGAAGTGAACTTAGCCTATGTTGAGTGGGATACTGAAATTGCCTCTACAAACGTAGTAGGACAAGTTCTAGAGGATTTAGGATATGATGTAACACTAACACCACTAGATAACGGAATTATGTGGGAAGCTCTTGCAAAAGGAGAAGTTGACGGTATGGTGTCAGCTTGGTTACCACAAACACATGCCCCACAAGTTGAGAAGTACAAAGATAAAATAGTAGATTTGGGAGAAAACCTTTCAGGTGCAAAAATTGGCTTAGTTGTCCCTAGTTATATGGATGTAAACTCTATCGCAGACTTAACAGATGAAGCAGGTAAAACAATAACTGGCATTGATCCTGGAGCAAATATGACAGCAACTACGGAAAATGCTTATAAGGAATATAGTAATCTTGAAGGCTGGAATGTAGTGACCTCATCTGGAGGCGCAATGACAGCAGCCCTTACTCAAGCCATTGCGAAAAAAGAAGAAATTATCGTTACAGGTTGGTCTCCACATTGGAAGTTTAACGCATTTGATTTAAAATATTTAGACGATCCTAAAGGTATATACGGAGCCGAAGAATATATTGGTACATTTGCACGTAAAGGATTGAAAGAAGATAATCCGAGAGTGTATAGTGTTCTTAAAAACTTCCACTGGACTCCGGAGGATATTGAAAGTGTTATGTTTGATATTATGAAAGGCGCTGATCCTAAAGAGGCCGCAAAAAAATGGATTAAAGACAATGAAGATAAAGTGTCAGAGTGGACAAAAGATGCAAAATAAGCAAATATGAGTTTGGATATACTCGTCTAGCATTACATATTAGGAATAGAATTAAATACAACAAAATATCTTCTGCACTTTAGTAGATGGTATTTAGAAAATAATTAAAACGTTTAAATTCTGTCGTTAGAGGTTCAGCCAAAAAACATACTCTATGCAAATAAAAAGTCGATTCCCAGTACAATATTGGAGTCGACTTTTTTGTTTTATGCTGCGATTGTTAAACATTTGAATCAAATAATCTATGAAAGCATTTTAGTTCAAATTATGTACTTTTCCATATAAAACGCTTCGCACCTAGTATAACGAGTGATACAATGATGCCCCCAATAATCATCATACAAATAGAGATTAAGAGGCCGATTCCAGGCACTGATTCGTGATAGGTTATGATTGGTGGTACGCCATATTGATGTGGAGAGATAGCAAACCTCATGATTTCTAAGTATGCGAGGTGAAAGCCAATCGAAGTCCAGATACTTCCAGTCCACAAACGGAGCAATTGCAAACATATTCCAAAGCAAAAAATTAATATGATATAAAAGATGTTAATGGATACTCCTGAAGTAAATCCAACGAGCGCTTGAATCAGGGCAACCGCTACAGTGACAGATACAAATAGTAAGGTTTGAAATAATACTGATAGCCAAGCGGCAAATCTATGACGTAAGACATCATATAGCATACCTCGCAATCCAAATTCCTCTGGCAAAGCTTCATAAAAAATAGCAAATAAAATATTGATTAGTAGCGCACCAAACCACTGATCGGGTGTATGCCAGTCTTCAATGACTATCCACCCTTGAAGACTGGCTATAATGAATCCCAATGAGGCCAGTGCACTTGCCAAGAGAACCCCAGTAATAAAGTGATTTAGCCTTTTCCAAGAATATACCGGCACCTTAGGTTTAACTCCTATCATCCGATAAACATGCTTATATAAATATAAAATAATAGGCACAACCAGCCCGCTCATCACAAGACCTTGGATAAAATATTGAGAATATCTTGATGAGTCGAACAACTGTGCAGAAACTTCACCGGAAAGAGAAGCTAAGAATAAACTAGCGACTAATGTTGACCATCCAGCGAGCATAAGAAGTTTCCATTTCATATATCATTTTCCTCCCATGTGCATTTTAATTAAGTTATTCAAATTACTTCAAATATCGAATATTGTACATACACTTTATATACAATATATACAAAGAGTAAATATTTTGCAAGCCCAATTATTATTGAAATTGAAATTTGCTGCCTGCTTCCTTCAGATTTTAGGTTACCACGGACACCCTTGCACTTAGTCAGCCACTACTTCTGTTTTCGTTGTTCGGGACTTGCCCCATAGATTGCGTCCATTATGGGCGCACACGAAAATCCATTTACGGATCAGTAAATGGATTTTTTCTAATGAAGCAATGAAGCAATGAAGCAATGAAGCAATGAAGCAATGAAGCAATGAAGCAAATTCATTATGATATTACTTTTGAAGACGTATCTAGATAAAAAAGTTTGATTACAATACGCTCTCAAAGAGTTTATAAAATGGTTCATTGTCTTTCTTTCGTTCCCATCGATTTTTTAATTAGACTTAACTTGGACTGTCCCTCTAATCTAAGTGCCCCTTGAAGAATATGAGAATAGCTTAAATCGAAGTCCTTGATTACTTCTTCACAGGCCAGTTCCTTTGACGTAATCTTTCCTGTTTTCAATGTATAGTACACACGACATAAGGTTAAAACAATAAACTCAAGCCAAGAATCGAATAAAAAAAAGAGAAAGGTTTATCTAAATGCAATTGGCTCTGCTTATCCAAGGATAAGTACTCGCCGCTTTATCTGGCGGAGAGGCACAACGCATGGATTGCCATGGCTTTAGCACAACGGCCCGAGTTCTATTATTTTACTCAAATTTAATACCCTTCTATATTTAGAAGGGCATTTATAAAAAGATATATTTTATTCAGAATCGGATAAATTTTTAGTACTGGTATATAAAAGTGGACTACTTATAATAATTGGCATTAAAGCAGATACATTTTTTAGATTTTTAAACAATTTAAAATAACATTAGCTAAAACCTTTGAGCCCGCTGCTCCTTTTAAGTATCTTAAATCTTCAATTGATAACCAATCTAGTTCTTTTAATTTGTTAGATTTCGAGCGCTAAGTACATAAAAAAACGACTTACCTATCATAGGTGAGTCGTCTGAAATTTTCACGTTCCCGAAATATAAGGGGGGTTTCAGGTTCGTAATCATGAACTAGCAAACCTCTGGAGAAAAGTAGCTAAAGTTCATCCTCTCTACACTGTATTGTAGTCAAGGAATATTCTTTATATGATAATGATAATCATTTTCATTTAAAATGTCAACAGTAATCACATAGATATTTATATTTATTCAGTAGCAGTCTCCCACATGAAGAAGTATTCAATTCGGATGACTAAATTGAAGTCAATCGTTCTAACTAACTATGAAATTTTTATAAAAACGTTTGATCAATTAAAGGAGCCTTCTTCAACTAAACCTAACAACTGGCTTACTCCCCCGTTATCGACCTAATCTCTCCAAAAATCCTGAATAAATGCATAAACGGAACTTGATTATCGATAAGAAATTAGCAAAATTTGGTTTGTTCAAATAAAATATTATGTGAGATTTCTCCAAATACAGTGTTGGGGGAACGCTCCTTTTTAATGAACCTTGCAGAAAAAATTTTTCCATCAGCAACTATTTTATAATGTAGGTCATTATTCCAACTTCCTATGTGTAGCTCTTTTTCTATAATTAGTGATTTGTTCCCTAATGAGTATGGTTCAAGTGCTTTTTTTATTAGTTGGTACAATTTTATATCTCCTTAGAGTTAAGTAGTTGATTACCTTATTTACTAAATCTCTCAAGTTTACATTAAAGTAGTTTTATATCTTGTTGGTTCAATTTATGTTTTGAATCATATTTCACACTTAGAAATAATCAAGCCACGAATGACCAGTTGGAAACTGTCTTTTCAAAGCCATTTTTAACCAATCCCTTTGTTTAGGCAGTAAATATGGAAGCATAATTTGTAAATCTTTAAAATCTTTTTCTCTAACCTTTGAGCTACCACCTTTATAAAGCAGTTGAATCTCGGGTCTCAGGTAAGGTATCTCATCATCTGTTCTTAAAAATATTTCCTCTAATCTTCTTCGAATAGATTTTTCTCTCCTGTATATCCAGGATTGTTGCTCTGTCTCTACTAACATAATTTGAAAAGCCCAGGGAGAACTACTGCTTTTAGTAGCCCAGATATCATTTGTGGTTTTTAAAAACTCGCCTTCTTGCCAAGGAACAAGTTTCCCATTCTCTGCTTTGTATAACATCCAATCACCTGACAAATGATTATAAGCAGTCAATTGTTCCTCTCGTAGTATTATTACATCTATATCATCATGTACCCTTGACTGTTTGCCTAAATGTAAATCTAAAGCCCATCCCCCTGCAATACCCCAATTAATTGGAATAGTAGAAAAGAGCTTATAAATTTCTGCTACGGTGATTGATTCCCAATTATCTATATCCGTCCTCATATAAATGTCCTCCTTGTAGCTTTGACTGCAAACGTTGATTTGCGTTATAAAAACCCCACCGTTTTGAAACAAAGCTTGATCTAAACGGTGGGATATTATTGATCTAAAAACGTATTTTTTTAAAGGTTGAACAAATTTTTATCAAAGTTATCCTATATATTCTTTAAATGATTCGTATCATTTATAAAGTGAATTACCTTTTCCTGATCAGTAAGTTCTATTAAACTAATTCCTGTATCTCCAATTTTAAAATAATAATCCATGTTGATTGGCATTTGGTAAAAAGCACGTAATATATTATTAATTACCCCACCATGAGCAACAATCGCAATTCGTTCATATTTATTTCCTGTCACAATCTTAGAAAATATCGTTTCAATCCTCATTCGAAATTCTATGAATGATTCTCCATTTTCAAAACGGTCATGAAAAAATTTTGGCTCTGGATACTTTTTAGCTTCTTCAAAGGATAATCCAGCTTGTACACCATTATTAAACTCCATTAATTCTTCTTCCAATTGCACTGGGCACCCAATAGTTTCTCCTAATGTTTCGGCGGTTTCGCGTGCTCTTTTTAACGTACTTGCCCATATAAAATCTGGCGGGAAGTCATTTTTTACTTTTTGTGATAAACTTCCCACTTGCTTTCTACCTCTTTCCGTTAATTCAAAATCAGCTCTCCCTTCATGGACGTTTAAAATATCTGCTTCCGATTCTCCGTGTCGAATTAATAGTATTTGCATGACTTTTTCCCCCTTTTATCTTTTAAATCCAAAAATATAAAACTAAACTGCTCCATTAATTGAATACGAACATCGATTATGCATTTTTTTCAGTTATATATGTATTGAACTGACCTCGACGTTATTGAAAAGCGACTGCACTATTGAACACTTGCCCCCATTAGTCTAATAAGAAGTTTTATGTGTTACGTATTGTAACGTTCCCTTCCTTATTTTCTTCGTGGTTCCATTCAACTTGAATCTCAAATGTTCCATCTTTAAAAAATAAAGGAAATCTTCTACGTATCGATGTCTGCATAGGAAGTTTATATGCGTTCTCTATATCTACCCAAACAGCTTTCCCCTCTGGAGCATCTTCCAAGAGTTCACCCTCGAAATCCTTTGTTATGTAATTAAATATCATATATCTATCTTTAGCGACTGGATTAACATATTCATAAAGCCCTTTATAAGTAAGGTTTCTAACTTCTAACCCAGTTTCTTCTTTTACTTCTCTAATAGCACTCTCTACAATACTTTCAGGAAACTCAACTTTACCACCCGGTGGGATAAATCCTTTGAAATTGTCGTGCTGTCTATCCAGAAGTAAAACCTTCTCTTCACTTTGAATCATACAAACAGTCCATATTTTATAATTAATAGAATCGCTCATAATTACCTCCATATTTTTACATAAACATCACCATATATATCCTTCTTATTCGACTAAACTGCGTCATTAGTTTAAGTAGAAAAAGACTCTACCCCTTATTGAAGTAAAGCACCCGTTAGCCCTCCATGAAGCGCGAAAATAATCTCTTCACCACAGAAAATGAAAGATGATTAAGTTCTTTCATGGGAGTTGAAGAAGAACAACCCTATTCGCCAACTTGAAGCAAGTACCTTTTTTCTTTCCCATCATACTCAACAATCAAAATATCTCTTCTTTCTTTTGGGGAAAATATCTTTGCACCAACTGGTAATTTATTTGCCATCCCTTCAGATATTTCCCCTATTTGTTCATCTTTTATTAATCCTTCCTCTTCAATCCAATCTATACCCGTTTTATAAACTCTCCCATCAAATTCAAAGATGTCTGCATCTGGATTTAGTTTTAATACTTGTTCTTTACTTAAAACTCCCCCTTCATTCTGTCCAGGACTTCCTGAACAGCCAATTAATATAGAAGGTATTAAGAATAATATAAGAACAGTAGATAATAATCGCATAAACAGCCTCCTTTATATAACAGACGTAAATATTTAATAACCTGTTTCATCTTGTTTCTTTATTCAACTAAACTGCTCCGTTCGTTCAATAAAGAAAAAAAGAGCTACATATGCAACTCAATGATCTTCAAGAAAAGCACCCCGTTACTTTAAGTACATTTCTTCACAAACTACTTTATATTATCAATAAAATAGGTATCATAAGATTCTTTAAATATATAACCCAACTTTTTGGCTAATTCGGCAGATTCTGAATTCGCTCCATCCCAACTAGGGTAATGCCCTCTATCTAGACAATATAATATCAAGGCAGAGGCTGTGATAGTTGCTAACCCTTTTCTTCTATATTGAGGATGTGTAGCAATTTCAATCTCTATGCCATCATCATATATACTAAAAGATGTCGCCGCACAAACAACTTGTCCCTCATGTATTATTGCATAACCCATACCTCTATTGACAAAATCATCAATAGAATCAAATTGACTAACGAAGTCTTCGGATAGCTCATGGAAAGACGGTAAATTTACTATATTGTTATCAACCTTCTTAATTTCATAATCTTCCGGTAATGAAGTCAATATGTTCTGTAAATGTGTTCTATTGAAATGCTCTGGATCCTTTTTAAATCTGTATCGTTCAAATTTCTCAATCGCACCATTATGGACAGTTTCTATTCTATTTTTCCATTCATCTGAATCAACAATTGCAAGTGTGAATTCGGGGAGATTATAAAGCAATTCCTCAGCTGCCTTAGTATTGGGATCGCCAGCATAAAACACAAAAATCCCCACAGTTATCTGGGCAACTGTTGGATTCTCAAGGTTATCCACCCAAGCTGTTCCCATATGGCCTTGGAGATATGAAAGAACAATAGTGCTATCAATATTTTCAAACATAGGTACTAATTTTTTTCTTACTTCGTTATTCGCTTCATAAATCATTCAATTCCTACTTTCTTAATAGTATTATTACTTTCCATTCCCATCAATATTATCATAATAACCACACAGCAAAAGGGTATTATTGCCTCTTTTGAAATGTAATGTTAATTTTAGTACTGCCCCGTTAGCCCTCCATGAAGCGCGAAAATAATCTCTTCACCACAGAAAATGAAAGATGATTAAGTTCTTTCATGGGAGTTTAATAAGAAAAGCAAATCTAATAAAGAATAGTACATACTTATGATACGGTTCACCTTAATGTAGTTAGTTTCCATTATATATATATATCCTTACCAGCGATTCATCGCTATTTTCACCCAGACAACGTATAATAAGAGAAGCAGAAGAAGAATTCATTTTTCCTCTAGTTAAAAAAAGAGGTGCAATTACTTGAAACAGTTTGAAACAGCATTACCTGAGCAGTATGAAACATTAAAAAAACAGGCCAATTATACGTCTAGCTGGCGAGAACGTTTAGACGCAGTCGAAAAGTTATCGGCTTATCAACATGACAAAATCATAGATTTATTAAAAAATCGTATGCAGCATGATACTGTCAACAAGGTGCAATTAGCAGCCTATGAAGCACTCGCAGCGTTTGGTGAGGACGTAGAGAAGCCATCACCTGCACGTTTTGATATTATCAAAGGAACAGACAAAATTTTCCTTCGGGTGAAAAAGAGCTTGCCGAAGGATCATACAGTGGCAGACTTTGCGGATAAACTAAAACGAATGCGTTTAGATGTCTTTGATGCGTATGAAGGCGACAAAGGTGTAGAATTTATGAACTGGTTAGAGGAACGTTGGGCAAAACTATAATCAGTAGTTTTGCGATTTATGAAGGAAGGTCATTCTCTCCGCTTGTGGAGGGAATGACTTTTTCTTATCTTACACTGCGGTTCATCGAAACTAATATTAAATTGTATTACTTCTTTTCTTTGATCATCTATCTTTATTGTTTAATGATAAAACAAACACCTTATTCAATTAACCTGCTCCGTTAGTACAATAAGGGGACTCGTCAGATTTACGCGGATTTACAACGATAAGACTTCAATTTTTATACACGTTTATTCATCAAAGACGATGGTGCAACATTACTTCAAATACTTCAAAACCTTTGCTATGACTGACTTTTAACAAAAGTGCATAAAACAACGCATAAACAATGTTCATAAGAAAAGCCACGAACGTTGATTTAACAACATTAGTGGCCTTTGCTCCAAACTTTTGTTTGGGAACGTTATTTTGTATGTGATTGTATAGCTTAAATAAACGTATCAATCGAACTCGATGTAGGTTTTACTCGCTGTTGTGCTTCTGCTTTTAAAGCATTGAGTGTTTATTTTACCCGACTTTAGATTGAATGTTTTTAGTGTTCTTTTTTAATCTCGTTGCATACCCAATCATAGTAAGTGTTATTGCAAGAGAAGCCCAATTGAAAGTGCCTAACTTAACTAAATCATAAGTAAAAGTGATAATAGCAAGAACTGCGATAGTATAAAAATAGTAAAGTAATAATTTCATAAGAAACACCTCATATATTAATATAATTCTACAGATTGTAACATTATTCCTTTTTTGTTTCTATATCAGTCAAATAATTTCTAAACAAGTTCCTAAAGCGTTGTTTGGGAACAATTCATTCCTAACGTTGTAAATCCGCATAAATCTGGCGAGACGCCAAAAAAGACAGATTATTTTAAATCTCCTTATTCCACTAAACCAGCTAATAGGATGTCAATATTTTTCTCTAAAATTCTAATTAACCTTATGTTATACTATTTTGAGCATGACAAATAGCCCTCCAAAAA